>JAGYNW010000249.1 GCA_018399915.1 Candidatus Omnitrophota bacterium | reverse complement strand
ATCTGAAATGATTAACCCTGTAATTATAAGAACAGTAGGCATTTTGTCAAGGCAAGGCAAGCTTCCTCAGCCACCTGAGGAATTTATGTTGGCCCCGGAATACGAGATAGATTGCATAAGCCAGTTAGCGCAAGCACAACGCAGGTCACAGCTTCAAAGTTTAATGTCCGGGCTGAGTCTCGTTGGCGAAATGGCAAATTACGCTCCTTCGGTTCTTGACAAAGTTAACCAGGACAAGGTTGTTGATGAAACATGGTCTATTGTGGGCGCACCTCAAAGCGTGCTTAGGTCTGATGAAGAAGTGCAAGTGCTGAGGGAAGAAAAAGCTAAAATGGCGCAGCAACAGGCCATGATGGATCAAAGCCAGCAGGGGGCAGAATTGCTTGAGAAAGGGTCAAAGGTAGATTTAAACCTAGCAAAAGCGCAAAAGGAAGGAAAGAATGAATCTTAAAGACAGAGAACAAGCCAAGGCATTGAAGAGTAATATGCACGCTGTGTTTGAATCCCCGCAAGGGCAAGAGGTTATAAGGTTCCTTGAAGCTTCTTGCTGCTGGTATCAAAGTGTATTGGTTCCCGGAAATCCCGATATGACGTTGATTAATGATGGAAAGCGTCAAGTTTTAGCCACGATTAAAACAATTTTAAGGTTAAGCCCTGATCAGATCTCAGCCTTAGCAGAAAAAAGCGATAATAACCAATAAGTGAAAGGAAAAAAAATGAGACAATCAAACCCGCAAGGACAATTTGACCTCGCAAGATGGCCGTTTGGAATTTTATTTGACAACGCAGGGGAAGTGGGGGTCGGGCCAGTTGAGCCGCAAGTAGAGCCAGAGCCCGCACCGGAACCAAGCCCGGAGCCCGCACCAAGCCCGGAGCCAACAGGGGCAGGATGGAAAAGCCGGATGCCGACTGACTTGAAAAACAGCCCGCTTTTACAGAAATTTGATGATTCCCCGGAAGGATTGGTCAAAGCGTTTGAAAGCCACGCAAACTTGGAATCCTTATTGGGGCACGAAAAAGTCCCAATACCTAAAGGATTGGATGATAAAGAGGGATGGAGCCGATTCTCAAAGGCTTTAGGAATTCCGGATAAGGCAGAAAATTACGGACTGCCAGATGCAGAGTTGCCGGAAAGCATGAAAGATTTGACTATGGATAAGCACAGGTTTGCTGAAATAGTCCATGCTCACAAATTGACACCTGACCAAGCTAAAGGGTTGTGGAAAGCATATCAGGACGTTAACGCGGAAGCGTATCAAAACACAATGCAAAAAGTACAGGAACGCATTGACACCACGGTCAATCAACTTAAAAGCGAATGGGGCGATGCTTACGATTCTAAGGTTGAGGTTGGGCAGATGGTATTGAATAAGTTTTCAGATGACCAAGAAATGAACGATTTTCTTACACAAGCACTAACATCTGACCCGCGGGGTGTAAAGTTTCTTGCCAAGGTGGGAGATCAGTTTGCAGAAAATAAGATCGGTGATTTTCAGTACCAAAGATTTACTTTAGCCCCGGAACAAGCACAAGAAGAAATTGATGGGTTAGTGAAAGATTCGGACGGCCCATATATGAACCAGTCCGGTAAATTTACTGATCGAGAGCACGCGCAAGCAGTAGACAGAGTTAATCATCTGCGATCGATCATTGCCAAGGCAAAAGGATAAGCTTTAAGCCCCTTATGCCTGGTTTTATAGCCGATAAGCGTGATGCCCGGCAGAGTACAATGCACGATGTGACCTTTTAAGACAATCACTCGCCGCATTTTGGTGAAAAATAGGTTAAATTAAAAGGAGAAGACACCATGGCAGATACACAAAACAAAATATATGCTCAGGCATATAGCCAGAACATCATGCAGCTTGCTCAGCAAAAAACATCAAAACTGCTGAACACGGTTTACATGAAGCCAAATGTAAGAGGCAAGACGTTCTTTCAAGATCAGATCGGAGCGTGGGAAATGTCTGTTAAAGCAGGCCGCAATTCCCAAACGCCGAACAATGATCCGGCGTTAGCCCGAAGGATGGGGCTGATGGTAGATTACCATGACAATAGGTTGCTTGACAAAGGGGACGAATTAAAGAGTATTTCTGACCCTAAAAGCGCATACACAATAGCTGCTTCTCAATCTTTAGGACGAAAGATAGATGATGTAATTATTGATGCGTTGAGAGGGACCGCTTATTATGGCGAAACAGGATCCTCAAGCGTCACCAATGGAAACATTGTAAATGCAACCGCTGCATCATTGACCGTTGCACAAATCGTTGCGGCTAAAAAAGCCTTAGACGATGAAGATGTAGACGAAGATGATCGTTATGCGGTTGTCAACACAACCATCCTTAACAA
The DNA here is from genome assembly GCA_018399915.1 of Candidatus Omnitrophota bacterium. Taxonomy (GTDB): domain Bacteria; phylum Omnitrophota; class Gorgyraeia; order Zapsychrales; family Zapsychraceae; genus M55B153. Next base: position 743 of record JAGYNW010000249.1, on the reverse strand, counting down.
CTTGTTAGGGGTAACTGAGGCAACAAGCGCTGACTACAACTCAGTAAAAGCGCTGGTTCGTGGCGAAATCAACACGTGGTTAGGGTTTGAGTGGATAATGTCAACCCGCGTCAACTCTAGTGACCTTGGTTACTTTTATAATAAGTACGGATGTTGTGTTGCTTTGGCTGAATCGCCTACCGTCAGGACTGACGAAAGGGCTGACCTTTCTTATTCTTGGCAGGTGTATTACAGTTTAAGCATTGGAGCAGTTCGACTCGAGGAAGAGAAAGTCGTTCTCCTACAAGAAGGTTAATATAAACTCTTAACGCTATAAGCGAAAAAAGGAGAAGTAAAAGATGACTGAATTTAAAGCAACGTACAAAACAAAATACGACGCAGGCGGTTCCGGGGATAATGTTATCCCGGACGGCTACGTCAATACGGTTGAAAAGGTGTGGATGGACACGTTTTCTTTCACAGCTGTTTTAACCACGGCGGACACGGTTGCTATCGCGACTATTCCGAAAAACAAAAAAATAACCTCGATTGAGATTTATTTCCCTAATTTGACGCCTACAGATGTCACAATTAATGTAGGGACGGCAGGAGACGCTAATAAGTTTTTGGACGGCGTACCTATCGCGACATCATTAACTGAGACTGGCGCTTTAGTTGCAAGGGAAAAAGCCCTGATGAACAACATCGACGGGTTTCAATTTGTTACCACGGCGGCAACGGACATTTTCCTTGCTTTAAGCAAC
>JAGYNW010000248.1 GCA_018399915.1 Candidatus Omnitrophota bacterium | reverse complement strand
GAAACAGAATGGGCCCAAAAAGCCAAATACGGGATCGCGCTTTTGGATGCCAAAAGGTCTACCGGATCGCAGTACGATCAGAAGGTCACGCAGGTCGCGGTGAATGAGCTGAGAGAGATCGTTGCAGAGCTGCCGGACTCCGAGAAAGTCGATGTCGCCCTGGAAAAGATACAGGAATTACGCGACAAAGAAGCCCATAATATCTTTCTCATCGGTGAGTTCTATGAGAAACAAAAGAATTACAAATCGGCCAAGATCTATTATCAGTCCGTGGTCAATGATTATAAAGATTCGAAGTGGGCGCCGAAGGCCTTAAAGAAAATTTTAGACATCAGCCGGAAAGAGGACAAATGAGAAAAAAGATATGGCTATGGGGCTTGGTATTTTGTGTGATCCTCAGCGGATGTGGTTACACGACCCGTTCTGCCTCTATGGGCAGCCTGCGGACCATTCACATCCAGGATTTTAAGAATGAGATCAGTTACACGGACGAAGGCGGCAAAAATATTTATATCCCTCTTCTGGAACTGGAAGTCACCAATGCCGTTATCGACCGTTTTTTGTTTGATGGTAATCTTAAAGTGGTCCAGAAGGAACAGGCCGATCTGATCCTCAGCGGTAAGCTTTTGAGTTATCGCCGGGATGTTTTGCGCTATACCGATGATGAAGATGCGTGGGAATACCGCATCAGCATAACGGTGTCATTGGTTTTATGGAATACCAAAAAACAGGAAATGGAGTGGAGCGAGCGTTCCTTCGTGGGAGATGCCGAATATTTTGTCTCGGGAAGTCTGGCCAAGTCTGAAGAAGCCGCTATTGATGATGCCGTTCTTGATCTAGCCCGGCGTATCGTGGAAAGAACAGTCGAAAATTGGTAAGCCGTATCCGAAGGAAATGCAATGATCTACCTTTTGTCAGGTGAGGATGGCCCAGCTAAAGATAATAAAATTCTTGAAATCAAGAAAAAGCACATCCATTCCAATGAAGCGTTAAAATTCGATTTTGAACTTCTTTACGGACACAAACTGCATTCCGATGATTTGAAAAAAGCGATCCTTTCCCTTCCCGTTGTTGCTTCCCGCCGTTTAGTCATTATCAGGTCAGCGCATAAATTAAGCCCGCATAATATCGAGATCGTCAGTGAATTTCTTGATTCTCCGGATGAGCGTGTGGATCTTGTTTTAGACGTGATTGCCGATAAGCGGAAAAATCCTTTTCTTGATAAAGTGCAAAAGGCGGAGGTAAAGGTCTTTCACTTTTCCTCTAAAAAGAAATTGAATGTTTTTGACATGACCCGGGCGATGTCGGGCGGAAGCGCTAAAGAGGCATTAAAGATGTTGCAAGATTTATTGCGGGAAGGAAGCGCGCCTTTGATGATCATGGGGGGGCTTGTTTGGTTTTGGGGAAAATGCCGTGTGCAGATATCTTGTTCGGATTATCATAAAGGATTATCTTTTCTGCAGGAGGCGGATCTGAACATTAAGCGGTCGCGGTTGAGTCCGGATTGTGCCTTGGAGATCTTGATCGTAAAACTGACAGGCCTACTATGAATAATAGGCTTGCCAGTTTATTGATCGAGTGTTTTGAGCAGTTTGCTGTATCGGGATTTTCGACGGGATACGGTATTATCTTGTAAAATATTCCTTTTAGCGGCTTTATCCAGTTTTTTGTACAAGGTATTAAGGTTCTGTGTGGCTTCTTCCTTGTTTTTCTGCTCAATCGCGGCTAAGAATTTCTTGGTTGTTTTTTTCAAGACTGTCTTGATGTCAAGATTATGCATCCGTCGAGAGTGATTTTTCTTTAATTCAGTTATTTCTGCTTTTCTTTGTGGCACAACATTTCTCCTTTTTTGCAATATAGGAATTTGAATAAATATCTATCTAATAGACAGGATAGAACTCCAGGTTTGCCATCCTGAAAGATCTCAATGAAATCTGTTGGACAAAATACCTGCAAAAGAGCAAAGTTCTATGAGGTGAGCAATATAACAAAAAGGATTCTTAATGTCAACAAAATTATCTGACCAGGATTCCAATCGCTCGATTATCCGGTCTACCTCTATATTGTCTTTCGGGACCCTGGTTTCCAGGGTATTGGGTTTTATCAGGGATGTTGTTTTGGCGCGGGTTCTGGGGACAGGTATTGCGGCGGAGGCTTTTTTTGTGGCGTTCAAGATACCCAATTTGTTCAGGAGTTTTGTGGGGGAAGGCGCGACCAACTCAGCGGTCGTCCCGGTCTTGTCTAAATATGTGAACGAAAAAGAGCGCAAGGATTTCTGGAATTTTGTAAATATTATTTTTACTTTGTCTTTGATGGCCTTAAGCCTGATCACTCTGGCCGGCATTGTGCTTGCGCCCTTCATTGTAAGATTATTGGCCCCGGGATTTGTTCTTAATCCGGAGAAACTTCTGTTAGCTTCGCGCCTGACAAGGGTCCTTTTCCCGTATTTGATCTTTATCGGTTTGACCGCGCACAGTATGGCAGTGCTTTATACCTTCCGTTCGTTTTGGGCTCCGGCGTTCAGTCCGTGTCTTTTGAATATCGCGATCATTGTCAGTGCCCTGGTTTCAATGCGCGTAACCGCAGAGCCGGTCTACGGGCTGGCCATAGGGGTTTTATGCGGAGGTATTCTTCAATTGGCTGTTTATATTAAACCCTTACGGGCAGTGGGTATGCGTTATCGCAGGCCCGGGTCGCTGAAACATCCCGGAGTAAAAAGTATTGCTAATCTGTTGATTCCTCGCATGGTCGGTAGCGGTGTTTATCAACTGACGGTGTTGATCGATACTTTGTGCGCTTCTTTGGCCCCGATCGTAGGGGTCGGCGGTATTTCCGCGATTTACTATTCCAACCGGATCATTCAGCTTCCTATGGGCCTTTTCAGCGTTTCTTTGGCTTCGGTCTTGCTTCCCAGCTTATCCACCTTTGCCGGGAGGAAAGACTATGCCTCTATTCAGCGGACATTGTGTTTTTCTTTGGAAAATATCCTTTTTGTCATGTGTCCGATCATGATCTACATAGTAATTTTCTCTCAAGACATTATCCGGATCCTTTTCCAGCGCGGTGCGTTTGACGCCTATTCGACCGCCATCACTTCTACGGCACTTTTGTTTTACGCGGTCGGATTGTTCTGTTTCGGCGGGATTAAGGTGCTGGTTTCC
>JAGYNW010000247.1 GCA_018399915.1 Candidatus Omnitrophota bacterium | reverse complement strand
AAAACATGGCGATATCCTGATTGAATTTGGGATTTGTTTACAAGCGCAACAACGTCAACGCCGCCTTTTTTCTTAGAAGAAGATTAAATATAACATAAACCTTAAAAGAGATAGGTGTTCTGTATGAGCGAAACATTAAAACAAGCTGTTATTGATATCTGTCAAAAATATGGGAATGACCGCGCCCGTTTGATGGATATTGTTACGGATTTGCAAAAAGAGGCGGGTTGCGTTTCCAGTGAAGCTATGGATATTATCGCCGCACAAGTTAAAATTCAGCGTGTTGAAGTCGAAAGTACGGTCTCTTTTTATTCTTTCCTTTCACGGGAGCCCAAAGGCGAATGGGTTGTTCGTTTATGTACGGATGTGGTTGATAAAATGCAAGGGGCGGATGAGATATCCCAAGTGTTTTGTGAAGAATTAGGTGTCCCCGTAGGGGGAACGACCAGCGATGGAAAAATTACGTTTGAGCATACCCCGTGTATCGGGATGAGTGATCAGGCACCTGCCGCGCTTATTAATGAAAAAGTGGTTACACATCTGACCCCAGAGAAAGTCAAAAATATTGTCGCGGCCTTGAAGGATGCATCTGAAGAAATAACCCTGGAGCAGACCGAAGGAGACGGCAATAACGCTCATGATTTGGTCAATTCCATGGTCTGCAATAATATCAAGAAAAAAGGGGACGTTCTGCTTGCGGAGCGTGAACCGGAAGCCGGGTTGAAGGCGTGTTTGGCGCTTGCTCCGGAAGACGTTATCGCCAAGGTCAAGGCGTCGAAAATCCGCGGCCGCGGGGGCGCGGGTTTCCCTACCGGTATGAAATGGGAATTTACCCGGGCAGCCAAGGGAGAGAAAAAATATATTATCTGTAATGCGGATGAAGGCGAGCCGGGAACCTTTAAAGACCGGGTCCTTTTGACAGAAAAGTTTGATTTGCTTTGCGAAGGCATGACCATTGCCGGTTATGCGGTAGGCTCTGAAGTCGGGATCATTTATTTGCGCGGGGAATACGCGTATTTGAGGGCTTTCCTGGAAAGCGTGTTGGCATCCCGCCGGGAGAAGAATTTATTAGGGTCGAATGTGCTTGGCAAAGAAGGGTTTAGCTTTGATATTCGTATTCAGACAGGCGCAGGCGCCTATATCTGCGGGGAGGAAAGTTCTTTGATCAGCTCCTGTGAAGGTTTACGGGGTGACCCCAAGACCCGCCCGCCTTTTCCCGCTCAAAAAGGCTATTTAGCCTCACCCACCGCGGTTAATAATGTGGAAACTTATTGTTGTGTTTCCCGGATCATTGAGAAAGGCCCGGAGTGGTTTTCCTCTATCGGGATTGAACAAAGCACAGGCACCAAATTGTTGAGCATTTCCGGAGATTGTCAAAATCCCGGGGTTTATGAATATCCTTTTGGTGTTAAGATCAGCCAGATTCTAGCGGATGTGGGCGCTCAGAACACCAAAGCGGTTTTGATCGGAGGTCCGTCAGGGGCTATGATCGGAACAGCGGATTTTGAGAGGACCATCTGTTATAATGATCTGGCGACCGGCGGTTCGGTGGTCATCTTTAATGACCAGAGGGATATTTTAAAAGTCGCGCTGGAATATATGGAGTTCTTTGTCGAAGAGAGTTGTGGCTTTTGCACGCCGTGCAGGGCCGGGAACGTACTTTTGGCCAATGGTTTGAAGAACATTATCGCCGGCAAAGGAGAGATCTCTGATCTTGACTATCTTGTGAAATTGGGGGAATCCGTGAAATTCAGCAGCCGGTGCGGTCTGGGGCAGACATCCCCCAATCCTATTCTCACAACCATCAAGAATTTCAGGCCGGATTATGAAGCCCTGGTCAAGCAAGAAAGCAATGGCCAAAATGCTTCTTTTGATATAAATGCGGCTTTAGCGGATGCTGAAGAAATCATGGGCAGAAAATCGGAAATTTTCAAGTAAACTTAAGGAATAATTATGAGCGATAAAATGATAACATTCAAAATTGATGGAGTTGAAATCCAAGGCAAAGTAGGGCAAACGATCCTGGAGGCAGCGGAAGAAGCCGGGATCTATATTCCGCAGTTATGTTTTTTGAAGGGATTGTCTCCTCATGGCAGCTGCCGGGTTTGCACGGTTAAGGTCAACGGACGACCGCAAACCGCCTGCACCCATCCTGTGGCCGAGGGAATGGAAGTGGAGAATGACACAGAGGAGATTAAAGAGCATCGGCGTAATCTTGTGGATATGCTTTTTGTCGAAGGCAATCATTTCTGTATGTTCTGTGAGAAAAGCGGCAATTGTGAATTGCAGGCCTTGGCCTATCGTATGGCGATCTGTGCCCCGAAATATCCTTATCAGTTTCCCAAAAGAGAGATGGATGCCTCGCATCCGGATGTTTTTATCGATTATAATCGTTGTGTTTTGTGCGGCCGCTGTGTCAACGCCTCGCGGGACATTGACGGCAAGACCGTTTTTGAGTTTGCCGGAAGAGGCGCCAACAAAAAGATCGTGGTCAATGCTGAGGCCCAGTTAGGGGATACAGACCTGGCATTAACGGATAATGCCGTTGAGGTCTGCCCGGTAGGCGCGATCATTAAAAAAAGGGTCGGTTTTGCTGTCCCTATTGGCGAACGCAAATATGACAAAGAGCCGATCGGTTCTCAGATAGAATCTAAGCAAAGCTAGTTAACCATTACGCAAAAGGAAAACTATTATGGAAAAACCTAAAATCGCAACCGCATCCCTGGCAGGATGTTTCGGATGCCATATGTCCTTGTTAGATATTGATGAACGTATTCTGCAGCTGGTCGATTTAGTGCAATTTGATAAATCGCCGATCGATGATATTAAGAAATTTACAGGCCGTTGCCTGGTCGGTTTGGTCGAGGGAGGCTGCGCGAACGAAGAGAATGTGCATACCTTACAGGATTTCCGGAAGAATTGTGATATCCTGATTTCCGTCGGGGATTGTGCAGTGGACGGTGGTATTCCGGCTATGCGCAATAATATGGTCTCCTTGAAGGAATGTATGGAGGTGGCGTATAAAACCGGTGTAACCGTGCATAATCCGGACAACCTGATGCCGAATGACAAAGAATTGCCGATGTGTTTAGATAAAGTTTATCCTTGCCATCATGTGGTTAAGATCGATTATTTTTTGCCCGGATGCCCGCCTTCGGCAGATACCCTGTGGGAGGCCTTGGTAGCGCTTTTGA
>JAGYNW010000246.1 GCA_018399915.1 Candidatus Omnitrophota bacterium | reverse complement strand
TGGGATTGGGGCAAAACCAGAGCGGATGTCAAGCAGGCAAAAGCGTATAAGGACGAATTGCAATCGTATGAGAATTTATTGAGCCAGCAGATAGGATTGGAGTTGGAATCCGCGCGCTTGAAATATGAGTCAGCCTCTAAGCGATTTGAAATCGCTAATATGAGTTTTGAGCGGGCCAGGCGAAGTCTGGATTTATTTGAAAGCCGTTATCGAGACGCGTTGGTAACAAGTATTGAACTTCTGGACGCGCAAAAGGCGTTTTCGCAGGCGCAGGTAAATTACGCTTTATCGATGCTGGACATGCGTCTTGCCAAGGCGGAAATAGAAAGAATAGCAGGGAAGGGTTATGACACTAAGTGATATCTCCATAAAAAGACCGGTCGGCGTTTTGGTTCTTATGTTGATGGTCGTCGTGCTTGGCGTTTTCTTTTTGCGGGGGCTTGCGGTAGACCTTCTTCCCCGGATTACGTATCCTATGGTGCGTATCGTTATTGATTGGAAGGGGGCCAGCCCTGAAGAGATAGAGGAAAATATATTAAAGAAGGTCGAGGGAAGCGTTGCTACAACCGAAGATGTCATTCAGGTTATTTCCTCCGCTGTAGAGGGTAACGCGTCTATTGAGGTTTATTTTGAATTCGGCAAGGATATGGACGCGGCGCTTGCCGATGCCCGGGCAAAGATTGACCTTGTAAGAAATGAACTTCCTCTCGATGCTGACGAGGCGAAGATTTATAAGGCCGATCCGTCTATTCTTCCTATTTTTGAAATTGCGTTATCTTCCGAAACAAAAGATGAACGAGCTTTGCGTGACTGGGCAGAGAATGATTTAAGTAATTATTTCCTCGGTATACCCGGCTTGGGCGCGGTAGTTACTTCAGGTGGACGCGTGCGAGAGATTCAGATTGTGTTCGACCAGAAAAAAGTTCAAAAATATGAGCTTTCAACAGGGGAAATATTAGATATTTTGCAGTTAGAGAATGTTGAGTTGCCCGCAGGAAGAATATCTGACGCCAAAAAAGAATACAGTGTTCGTCTTTTAGCCAAATTTAAAGAGGTTTCTGCCATAGGAAATATTATCGTTGCGAATCGTGAAGGCCGATTTATTAAGGTCAAAGATGTCGCGCGGGTAATTGATTCTTATCAGGAACAGAGGATCATCACGCGTTTTAACGGAAACCCTTGCGTTACAATGAGCTTCTTAAAGCAGCCCAATGCTAATACAGTTGAGGTTGTTTCAAAGATAAACAAGCGCGCCAAAGAATTGTTAAAGAAGAAGATCATCCCCGATGATGTCAATTACGCGGTCGCGACCAGCCAGTCTTATTACATAGAGAATTCCATTAAAAATGTCGGTTCATCGGCAGTTGTGGGTGGAATCCTCGCGATGCTAACCATATGGTTCTTTTTGCATAACATGAAAAGAACCCTTGTTATTGCCGTGGCCATACCGGTAAGTATTTTGGGAACGTTCATTCTTATGGGGCTTTCGGATGTTACCTTGAATATATTCTCACTCGGCGGGCTTGTGTTGGCGGTAGGTATGCTTGTGGATAATTCTATCGTTATGCTTGAGAATATCACACGCCACCAAAGCGACGCGGCGAATCCGTTGGAAGCGGCTCATGTCGGGAGCAAGGAAGTAACCAGTGCGCTTATTGCTTCGACGCTTACAAATCTCGCGGCTATTGTTCCGTTCTTTTTTATAAAAGGGATAGCGACGCTTCTTTTCCGGGATATGGTTGTGACTGTAACTGTAGCATTTATCATCTCGCTTTTTGTGAGTTTGACGGTGGTGCCGTGCCTGTCCGCGCATTTATTCAAGAATAAGAAAGAGGCTGGAGACGATGATCTTGCCAGGAAAGTCATAGGCAAAGGCACCGAGGCATATAAAAGAATGCTTAAAGGGGTGCTAAGACTCCGGGGCATAGTGATACTGGGGGTTGTTATTTTATTTATCGCGAGTTTTTTTTTAGCGCGAAATCTCGGCAGGGAATTCTTACCGCAGATCGATGACGGCAAGATAACGATAAAAGTTAAGCTGTCCGTAGGTTCGGCGTTAGAAAAGACGGACGCGGTTGTCAAAAAACTCGAAGGTACGATCAATGCCTTGCCCGGCGTTCAAAAGGTTTCATCCATGGTGGGCGGGTATTGGCAAAAAAGAAACGTTTATGAGAAAACAAATGAATCGGATATCGCGGTTGAGCTTGTGGAGAAATCCAAGCGCCCGCTTCCTACCGCGGCGGTCATCAGGAAACTGCAACAGCAATTGAAAGAAAATCCTTTTAAGGGGGCGAAGATTAAAGTAATGCGTACACCTTTACGCGGGATCAGGACGACGTCTACGTCCGATATCGACATACGCGTAAGAGGATATAACCTGGACAAGCTTTTTGAGATAGCCAAGGAGATACAGAACAAGATAAAAGACGTGGAAGGTTTAGGGAATCTTGATATCTCAGTTGATTTTTCAAGGCCGGAAATACATATTTTTGTCGACAGGGAGAAATTGAATGATTTTAACCTTACCGCCAGGGATCTGTCAGATGTGGTGAGGACATCCGTGGACGGCTTGGTGAGCACACAATTTACGGATAAGGAGCGTAATGTCGACTATGATATCCGGGTGTTAGCCGATCCGCTTGTCATCAGCAGTAAAGAGGCTGTTGAAAACTCTCTTATCTTTCCTCCAACCGGCGTTGAGGTTAAGCTAAAAGAGGTGGCAAACGTTGAGATATCCGAAGGGCCTGTGCAGATCGACAGGGAAGATCAGGTGCGCTTGATCGGAGTTACAGGCGACGCGACTGGTGAAAATGTCGGAAAGATTACTGATGAAATAAAGAAACGGTTGAGTGCGCTTACTTTGCCTGCCGGTTATTATTTAGAATACGGTGGAGAGGAAGAATCGGCAAGGGAATCTAATGCCCAGTTGATTATTGTTATCGCGCTGGCGGTTTTCCTTTTGTTCGTGGTTATGGCTGTCCAGTACGATTCATTGATAGATCCTGTAGTCATTATGATTACTCTGCCGCTTGCGTTAATTGGCGCGTTTCTTTTGTTGGCGATAACACAAACGCCTTTTGGGGCGACGGTTTTTCTCGGGTTGATTTTACTGGTGGGAATTGTGGTTAACAACGCTATTGTGCTGGTTGAATATATAAATAATTTGAGAAAAGAAAAGCGCCTCGCGGTTTACGATGCGGTTATAGAA
>JAGYNW010000245.1 GCA_018399915.1 Candidatus Omnitrophota bacterium | reverse complement strand
AGGACATGGTTGACTGGCTTTTGCGCCATCAGAAAGACCCTTTGAAAGAGGCAAGTCAATGAAAGAAAAAGAATATATTTTAGCTATCGATCAGGGTACTACGGGGAGCCGGGCGATTGTTTACAGTAAACAGGGCCAGCAGGTGGCGAGTGCGTATCAGGAATTCCGTCAGTATTTTCCTAAACCCGGGTGGGTTGAACATGATGCTGAAGAAATATGGATGAGCGTGAGAGCTACAATAGAAAGGGTTTTACGTAAGGTCCCATGCTCGAAGATCGCGGCGATCGGGATTACGAATCAAAGGGAAACAACGGTCGTCTGGGATCGGCGCACCGGCAAACCGGTCCATAAAGCGATCTGCTGGCAATGCCGCAGGACATCGGCACGCTGTGACCAGCTTAAGAGAAAGCATAGAGCTTTATTTAAGAAAAGAACAGGATTGCCTGTGGACGCGTATTTTTCCGCCACAAAGATCGAATGGATCCTGAACCATGTAAAGGGCGCGCGTGCTCAGGCGCGAAAAGGGGAATTGCTTTTTGGGACAACAGATTCCTGGATTCTCTGGAAGCTGACCGGAGGCCAGGTGCATGCGACCGATTACACCAATGCCTCACGCACCTTGATCTTTAATATTGAAAAGCGGCAATGGGATCCGCTTTTATTAAAGAAATTCCGTATCCCGGCAAGCATGTTGCCGGAGGTTAAGCGGTCATCAGGAATATTCGGCTATACTGTAAGGCTAGGAAGATTGCGCGCGGGGATTCCCCTTTCAGGAGTTGCTGGAGATCAACAGGCCGCGCTTTTTGGGCAAGCTTGTTTTTCACCGGGTACATTGAAAAATACTTATGGGACCGGAGCGTTTGTCCTCATGAATACCGGCTCAAAGCGGGTATTATCTCAGCATGGGTTGATTTCGACATTGTGTTGTGACGGAGCAGGAGATCCGGCTTACGCTTTGGAAGGTTCGATTTTTATCGCAGGAGCCGCAGTTCAATGGTTAAGGGATGGCCTGGGCATCATTCAAACAGCCCAAGAGACCGAAGCCAGGGCTCTTGCAGTTAAGGCCAACGATGGGGTCTACTTTGTTCCCGCTTTCGTTGGATTGGGCGCGCCGTATTGGGATCAGGAGGCCCGGGGCACGATTGTCGGACTGACCCGGGGGATAGACAGGAACCATATTATCCGAGCTGCCTTGGAGGCCATGGCTTATCAGACACAGGATGTTTTGCTGGCCATGCAAAAGGAATCTGGCTTAAAGCCCCGGAGTCTGAAGGTCGATGGCGGTGCGGTCGTGAATAATTTTTTGTGTCAATTTCAGGCAGATCTGACAGGCTTGCGGATCATCCGTCCACAGATTATCGAAACCACGTCTTTGGGCGCGGCGTATTTGGCGGGTCTGGCTGTGGGGTATTATAAGAACGCGAAAGAGATCCAGAAATTCCGGGAGGTGCAAAAGACCTTCATCCGCAGGATAAAGGCGCCTGAAGCCCATGCCTTATATCGGGGTTGGCAGAAGGCTGTCCGGTTAGCCAGGGCTTAAGGCCCGGGAATCATAAAAGATCGGAGTACAATGGTATATGACATTATTATCGTTGGGGCAGGGGTGGTCGGAACCGCTATTGCCCGGGAATTATCCAAATATAAATTAAGGGTCGCGCTTTTAGAAAAAGAAGAGGAGTTAGCTTTTGGTGTTTCTAAATCTAACAGTGGCATTATCCATCCCGGGACACAAAATCCCCCAGAATCTTTAAAGGGGCGGTTGTGCGTTGCCGGCAATAAATTGATCCGGAAAATTTCAAAGGAATTGGGTGTGGATTTTCAGGAGGTAGGCGAGTTAATCTTAGCTTATAGCGCCGAGGATGTGATCCGTCTTTCAGACCTTCGTTATGAAGGCCGAAAGTTGGGTGTCCCGAAGCTGAGGATCGTTGATCGCAAATGGTTGGATGAACACGAACCCAATCTCAGCAAGGATATCATCGCTGCGCTTTATGCTCCCACGGCAGGCATCATCAGTCCCTATCGTTTGGTCTATGATCTTAAGGAGAACGCGGTCGCCAACGGCGTAGAGGTTTACGTCAAGGCCCGTGTTACGCAGATTCTCGCGCTAAAGGAAAAGTCAGGCAGTCCAGGCTCGTTGTTTGAGCTTCACACGGAGCAAGGGGTGTTTTTGTCAAAGTCTGTTGTCAACGCCGCGGGCCTTTATGCGGATGAAGTTTCGCGCATGGTCGGGATTGATGATTTTCAGATCATTCCGCGCAAAGGCCAGGAGTTTTTGCTGGATAAAAAAAAGCAACATCTTGTCAATCATTTGCTTTTTCCTTTGCCTTCAGCAACATCCAAAGGAACTTTGGTGATCCGGACGGCTGACGGAAATCCCATGATCGGTCCTACGGCTGAGGATTGCCAGGACAAAGAAGACCTTACGACCACTGATGAAGGTTTGGCCCGGGTGCTTGCTTCGGTCAAAAAAATGGTGCCGACAATCTCGGAGAATGATATCATCGCGTATTTTGCAGGTCTGCGGCCTGTTGCCGGAAAGGACTTCATTATCCGGAACGAAAGGCAAGTGCCTGGGTTTATCACTGTGGCCGGGATCCAATCCCCAGGACTCACGGCAGCCCCTGCGATCGCGCTTGAGGTTATTGGCCTTCTGAAACAATGCGGACTTATTTTAAAAAGAAAAAAGATCTTTAAAAAACGCCGTGAACGTTCAGTCCATCTTTTTTCGGTCACCCGCAAGCAAGCACAAAAATTAATTGAAAAGGATAGTGATTATGGGGACATTGTTTGCCGCTGCGAGATGGTCTCGCTCAAAGAGATCAAGGACGCGATCAGGCGGGGCGCGACAACCTTGGATGGGATCAAGTTCCGCACCCGCGCCCAAGCCGGGCGGTGTCATGGAGGATTTTGTACGACCAGGATCATGAGAATCTTGGCAACTGAACTCAAAAAGCCTTTGACCGCGGTTACTAAAAGGGGAGAAGGTTCAGAAATTGTCAAGGAGGACCGATGCCATGAAGGATCGTGAACTGGTTGTTGTGGGCGGTGGCCCCGCGGGTATGGCAGCGGCTTTAACTGCGCACAAATGCGGGGTCAAGGATATTTTGCTTTTGGAGCGGGATCAGTCTCTGGGCGGGATATTGAATCAATGCATTCATCCCGGATTTGGACTGCACATTTTTAAAGAGACCTTGACAGGTCCGGAATACGCGCA
>JAGYNW010000244.1 GCA_018399915.1 Candidatus Omnitrophota bacterium | reverse complement strand
TTTTTTATAGGCCGCCATGTACTGCGCATAGATCTCATCTTTGATACCTGCGTTACCTGTCGCAATGCCCGCGATCTTATTTTGATCCGCGTACACCTTATTCAAAATACTGTTTCGCAGGGTCTCCTTATACCACTTGGCCAGAATAAGAGAATGATAGATCTGACGCAGCGGCGCGAAATTCTTTCCTTCGTTCACCTCTTTTTCAATGGCGGGAATGATGATCTCTTTAATAATTTCAGAATATAGCGTGTAGCGGTTAGCATTTAGGTTTTTAGTATCCGCTATTCCCTGGCCGCTAAACGATTGATAATCGTGATCAGTTAATACCTTTAATTTGCTATTTGTCACATACACGGTATTGGCATGCTCATACACGCTCGCGCTTTGGGGAATGATCCATACCTTATTGAACGTATCGATCGGGATATCGGTGGTCCCATACTTTTCATGCGCTTGCCTATAAACTCTTTCCCAGAATTGCGCGCCCAGTTTATCTTCCGGATACATCAGTGATGCTGTTAATTGTTTGAGAATGTAATCTTGCGCAAGCAGGTCTTGTCCCAGTTTGGTTTGCCCCAAAGCGTCAGGGATAATACGGTGTTGTTCATTAGGCGACAAGTTGACCCACAGTTCCTTTTCGGGGACCGTAAGGGAGGCGAGAAAATATTTAATGAGCTTGGTTGATTCAGACTCAAGGGATAGATTAGCACCCTGCCCCCTGGTTTCTAAATCAGCATTGCCGCTATCAATGATAAAGTCAAATTTCAAAGGATCCTCAGGATGGATGGTCATGCCCTTGAGCATTACCGGCACAAAGCTGCCGGTCGGCATTACCATGGTGCCGGGCACCGGCAGATTCAGCATGGTCTGCGCATAGGACGCACTCGGCGTCAGAATCAGCGAACAGATAATAAGACAGGTCAAAATACACGAAAATACACGATATGCGGACCTCTTTTGCATTGAGCTCATAAAAACACCTCCGAATTGTAAAATTATGGAATTCCCGCATACATTCCTCCGTGGCTGGAGTATAAAGTTCTCAAAAATAATGAACTTAAACTAGGAATTTTGGGGAGGATCAATTGTAAAACACCTATATATAAAGTATCTGACATAATCGGCTTTTCGTCAATAGGACAAAGGCGGACAAGCAGGAAAGCTTTTTAAAAAAATAATGAAGCACAGAATGTAGGTGCCGGCTATACATCGAAAAAGAGAGATAAAAATGATCCCTGTGTAATGCATTTTTAAGCAAGGTCAGAATTAATGTGCTTTGACCTTCCCCAATTATGTGGATAGTTTGTTAAGATGGGCTTTGCTGATAGTTGCTCAAAATGCGACTACGGAATACGGCTCAGGCCGGCCGAGCTCTTGGCATAACTTATTCACTTCTTTCTTCAATTCAATAACTCGCTTTTCCCTTCCCATCATTTGCCTGTTCATACGTTTCATCTTGTCGACGTTTTCCCTTTCGGCTTCCTCCGACTGCTTCCGCATCAATGCCGCTCCAATGTACGCCCCAATCCCTTCCAAAAGCTCCACCATTTCAATGGTAAAACATTCTTTGCGCCGGTCATTCAAATGAATTAGACCAATAATCTTGCCGGGAATCTTGATGGGCACCAAAGCCGCGGAAGCGTAGCCCTGATGGATGCATTCATTGCGGGAATGATGTCGGGGGTCCTCATCTAACGGGATTTCCAGAAGCGAAAATGAATCATTCGTCCAAATACTTCCTCCGGGCGTGCAAAGCTGATCGGCCGCAGCGGTCTTGCCAGAAAGAACCATCCCACAAGTGCATTCCAACCGGATGCTACCATCGGAGTTCCGGCATATTCCGCCATCCTGCGTGCGCTCTAATAATGAATTTTCTTTCTGCAAAAAATCCTTAGGAAAACCTTCCTGAACAAAATACGGGAAATCTTCGCCATCTTGCAAGCGGATGCCGATGGCATCAAACCCCGTCCCTGTTTTCAATGCGGCTAGAACACGCTGAATTGCGGCTTGTAAATCTCCCGGCTCATTGAGTATCTCCAAGATTTTCCGCCCAATCTCTCTATATGCCGCCCCAATTTTGTGTTTGTTCTCCGACATCTCCAAGTCTGCTAACCGCTTATTTAACAAATTTATCTCTTCCGTCAACTCTTGTTTAGTTTTTTCTTTCTGTTCCATGATCTTCCTTTTCAATTCATCTAATAATTGGTTATGCCGAAATCGACTGTCTTTCGTATTCAAAGGCACTCAAATAGGTGCGCATTGAATGAGCCCGTTTACAATTATAATATATTTCGATATGAAATCCACCACTTAAGCAGACAGTTTAAATAGTTAGTTAAGCATAATGTTCATATTCCAAGAGGTCTTCATCATCTATTTATTCACCAACCTGTCCCTGTTTAGTGAATGTGCCGTTCTCCCGTTCTACACGTTTTATTCTATCTATTTTCAGGCTTTAGCACTCCATCGACTTACTCTGATTTTTTTTAAGCATCAAATCGACATTTACGATCCATGCTGCAAAATAAGGATATTTTGCGCCCTTTTCCATTAATAAAACTAAAAACGGTTTATTAAAATTAAAATCTCGCAATTTTTTTCCATAATCTGCGCTTAAATAATAAGGCTCATAGGCGCCTGATGACTCAAGGACAACACCTTTAGGCCCCAGATTAAATAAAATATTTTGCAATGCGCCACCCACCCTATAATCTTGAAAGCGTGAGCCTCTACTGCTTACGCCTTTGTTAAGAAACTTTTTTTCCTTAAAAGATGCGTAGCTATGTTCTAACTGAAATTCTACGATGGGGATCTTAAGTTTTTCTCCCTCAATCATCAAAGGACTAGCATAATCTTGGTTCATCCGCCGCATCACTTTTTCCACTGCATTAAAAAGGGTTTTTTCTTTAGGGATTTTGGCTAAAATAATTTTTTCATTCGGCTTCTTTGATATCAGCCTCAAAATAAAATCATTGTCGCTCACATAGTCCAAGACCTCAACTTGATGCACAAGGTTTTCATCATAATCTTCAATCCCAAAATAATAAACACTTTCTTTTAACTCATTGAAAGCAGATGGGGAACGGTGCGCATAAAAATATGTTCGAATTCCAACTTCTTTACTAAATAAGAATACGAAAGATAATCATTCGGATTTTCTAATTGGATAGGAATGTGCACTTGTTTTGATGGGTGCAGGTGATGGTCGATACAACAAATTTT
>JAGYNW010000243.1 GCA_018399915.1 Candidatus Omnitrophota bacterium | reverse complement strand
CCTTATTAGGGAAAAAGACGATTTGTTTAATGAGAAGTTTTCCAATGAACTTAGTCAATATAAGGGCTTCGTTGTTAAGGAAATCAACGGATTAACGAATAAAGTTGTATTTACCAATGGGGTTGAGTTATCCGTTGGGCAAACAATAGGGCATGTGGATGAAGAGCATGTCCGGCGCATTCAGATACGAGAAACGATCAAATCACATATTGAAAAAGAACGGATCATGTTTTCTAAAGGAATTAAGGTATTGTCGTTGTTCTTTATTGATGAGGTTGTTAAATACAGAGATTATTCTCAGCCGGATCAAAATGGTGATTATGCCAAAGTATTTGAAGAAGAATATAGTCAGGCAATAAGCCAGCTTAATTTGTTTGAAGATGATTATAACGCGTATCTTGCAAAGCACGATACAGGAGATATTCACAAAGGATATTTTTCAATCGATAAGAAAGGAAATCTTGTTGATTCTAAAGAAAAGCGCGGAGAAGGCGGAAGTGACGATGAGAGCGCGTATGATCTGATCATGAAGAATAAAGAAAAGCTTTTGGATCTGAAGGAGCCGACGCGGTTTATTTTTTCTCACTCGGCACTCAGGGAAGGATGGGATAACCCGAATATTTTTCAGATATGCACGCTTAAACATAGCCAGTCAACGATCAGTAAGCGTCAAGAGATCGGCAGGGGTTTGAGGATTTGTGTTAATGGGCAGGGTGAGCGGATGGATGTTTCGATGTTAGAAGGTGAGTTCTTTGATGTGAATAGGTTGACGGTTGTTGCTAGTGAGTCTTATGACTCTTTCGCGCGAGAACTGCAGAATGAGATCGTAGAGTCGCTTTCGGAAAGACCGGTGAAATTGACGGTGGAGGTTTTAAAAGATCTGGTTTTAACGAATGAAAAAGGCGACAAATTTGTTTTTGATAATCAGGCATCCATGGATTTGATATTTGATCTGAAGATGAAGGGGTATGTGAATGAGAATTATCAGATCACAGATGTTTTCATCCAGGATATTGCGGATAAGAAATACACAGTGCCTGAAAAATTGAAGGGGTTTGAAACGCAAGTTGCGCAGTTGATGCAGAATATTTATACAACCGCAAACTTTAAAGCCTCTGAGAATGAGAATGCCAATAGCATTAATGAAGTTGTTTTAAAACCGAATGAAAATTTTGCGAAGAAAGAGTTTCAGGAGCTCTGGAAAAAGATCAAAGTCAAGACGGTGTATGAGGTTGATTTTGACAGCGACGAATTGATCAAGAAGAGCGTTGAAGCGATTGATAATAATTTGACTGTTAAGAAAATCGTGGTGCATATCACTTCCGGTGAGCAAGAAGACAAGATGGATGAATCAAGCCTTAAGTCAGGCGAGAGCATGAAGAAGCAACAAAATATAACGGAGAAGGCTGAATCATTACTTGGTTCATTGAAATATGATTTGGTCGCTGAAATTGCAAAAGAGACGAATTTGACAAGACGAACAGTCGTTAAGATATTGCAGAATTTGCGCGTCGATACATTTCACAATTTCAAAGTCAATCCGGAAAGTTTTATCCAAGGCGTGGTGAATTTGATTAATAGCGAGAAAGCGGCCACGCTCATCAACCGTATCACTTATTCAAAGACAGATCAGTCTTATGACGACAGTGTTTTTACCATCAACAATTTTAAAGGCTCGCTTGCTGACAATATTCTCGAAGTCAAAAAGCATGTTCATGATTATGTGAAGACGGATTCTAAGGTGGAAAGGGATTTCGCCAAGGCTTTGGAAGCTGAAGATGTTTTGGTTTATGCGAAATTACCAAGAGGGCAGAATGGTTTTCAAATACCAACACCACTTGGCAACTATTCTCCGGACTGGGCGATAGTCTTTGACGCGGACAAATATAAGTATGTTTACTTCATCGCGGAAACAAAGGGCAGTATGGAGAGTCTTCAGTTAAAGGAAATTGAGCAGAAAAAGATTAGCTATGCCCGAAAGCATTTTGAAGCTCTTGGTCATGCGGATATTAAATATGACGTGATTGATTCCTATCAAGCGCTCAGGGATAAGGTGATGAAATAGGATGGATGTAGTGAAATAAGGATGTTAAATGGCCAGAGTTTACGAACTTAAAATAAATAATTTTAGAGGCATTAAAAGTTTCTCCCAGAAATTCAATAAGCATTTTAATTGCATCTTAGGTCGAGGTGATTCTTGCAAAACAACGATTTTAGATGCGATTTCTTATGTGTTATCTCCAAGCTGGAATCCTTCATTTTATGATAGTGATTTTTATAATGGGAATCCTAATGAGCCGATAATGATAGAGGCTTCGTTAGTTGCCGCTCCGAATGAATTGATAAATGAAGATAAATACGGGCTTTATATCAGAGGGCTTGATAAAGATGGCAACATACAAGATGAAATTCAAGAAGATCATGAAAATATCATTACAGTTAGATTAGATATTGGAAAAGATTTAGAACCACAATGGTGCGTGATCAGCAATAGACAGAATCCGATGCGGATGTCTTCTGGGGATAGAGCAAAATTAAATGTATTTATGGTTTCTGATTATATTGACCGGCATTTTTCGTGGAGCAAGGGCAATCCATTGTATTCAATTTTGAAAGAATTGCCGGGTACTGATGAGAAAAAGAGTGACGTTATTATTGAGGCATTACGCGAAGCAAAAGAGAAAATTGATCAAGAAAGTTTCAGTCAGTTTAATAATGTAACAGATCGTATAAAGAAAATTTCATCTAATTTTGGAATTAATTTGTCTGGAGCGAAGACCACTATTGATTTTAGAGATGTGACCATAAAAGACGGGAGGGTTTGTCTTCATGATGGTGATGTTCCGTTACGTTTAAAAGGTAAGGGAACGAAAAGATTGATTTCTATAGCGATCCAAACGATTCTTGTCCAGCATGGTGGAATTATGTTAATTGATGAAGTTGAGCAAGGCTTAGAACCCGACAGGGTTAAACATTTAGTCAGATCTTTGAAGAAAGATAACCCCGGTCAAATATTTATTACTACTCATTCAAGTGATGCGATAACAGAACTAGAGGTTGATGATTTAATTATTGTTAATAATCAAGAAGGGGTTGTGACTGCATCTGCTCCAACTAAGGATTTTCAAAATGTTGTTAGGGCTTGCCCTGAGGCTGGATTTTCAAAAAAAGTTATTGTTTGTGAAGGAAAAACAGAAATAGGTATTTGTCGTGCATTAGATAATCATCGCAAGG
>JAGYNW010000242.1 GCA_018399915.1 Candidatus Omnitrophota bacterium | reverse complement strand
AATCCGTCGCGCTGTATTTATCTTTAGCAAGCGTAAAAATACGGTTGACAAAAAAGGACATCTTAATGGCTTTAGCCGTCATTTCCTTATGCAAATCCGCCCATATCAATTTTTCTTCTGTTTGTGTCTCTTTCTTTTTTTTCTTGCTTATCCCTGCCATAGTTTTCCTCTATCTGTCGATTATATGATTACATAAGTTTTACTAAGATTCTTTCCTGCGCTCATCCATGATCAAACGATATCTGCCGAAAACAGATTCCAGGACATTGCTCCACTGGAGTTTAAAAAGCTTATCGTAATGGATAGTTTGGGGGACCGGGTCCCCGTTGACCTCCTTTAATTTGATCCCGGTATCAAACATCTTTTTGCTGTTCTCTTTTAAATCCCCTTCAGGTGTTTCAATTCTCTCTGCGGACCACTTGACCTCACCTTCCATCGCCACGGTTTCATTGGTTTCCGGAAGGAACAGAGATAAATGTACTGGCGTGCCTTTTTTCAACTTTTTATCTGAAACAAGGCATATACCCTCAACACTCAAATTTTTACTGCAGGCCGGGAATTTTAGATGGGCGGGAGTTTTCTGTCCGCCATCGATCTCGCATTCAACCGGGGTTTCCACATCATAGGAAAAGTTGTACTCCGGGCGGTCCAGGGTATGATGCCGTTTATATCTCCGGTTTTCCATGCCTCGGGATTTTATCATCGGGAATCCTCTTTGGATCGGTATAACAGCTTCCATGGATGAAGTTTTAAGTCCTGGCTCAATTCTTTAAAATTCACCGACAGGGCCTCAAGGTTTGTTATGATCATATCGATCTTTGCCTCATTCGTCTCCAAACGATTATTGGTGTTCGCTGAAATTGAGGATAAATTCTTCATGGTATCATTAGCATTGGTAAAGATATCATCCACCACGTCCTTATTCGTTTCCAACCGTTCATTCAAATTCCCCGTTATGCCTTTAATATGCACAAGAACATCCTGCGCCTCCTGATACAATACACCCAAATCCGGAGGGCTCTCCCCTTCCAGGACAGCGCCCTCTGACAAATATTTCCGGTTAACGCCACCGGAAGTGATCCCGACATATTTCTCACCCATAAATCCCAAATTTTTGACATACACCTTCGCGCCCTCCCGCAGCCGGGCTTTACCTTTTATCCACAATCTTAATTCCAGTTTCACATCCTCGGGTGTATCCACAATCCGGATATCATCAACCATGCCGACTTCAAATCCATTGTACATAACCGGAGAATTCAGATTCACGCCATCAATATCGGCAAAGCGCACCTTTATGTTATATCCGGTTTCCGAGAACTTGATTTTGCCTGTGCGAACGGTTAATCCCGTCAAAATAACAATGACGATGACCACCATGCCCCCGATCTTGGCTTCATTGCTTATTTTCATTTGCGATCCTTAAGAATTTTTGATTAATCGGTTAATCTTTTTTTAATTGATCTGAATGGGGCCCTCGATCTTCCCATTGATAAACTGTTGCACAACCTCATTAGGCGAATTCCTGATCTCCTCCCGGGTCCCGATCTGAAGAAGCTTGCCTTCATAGATCATGGCAACCTTGTCCGCAATTCTGAAGACACTTTCCATATTATGAGTAACCACGATGGATGTCAAATTCAACTTACGCGTAAGATCCAAGATCAAATTGTCAACCGCGGCACAGACCACCGGGTCCAGGCCTGCGGTAGGCTCATCGTAAAAAACGATTTCCGGATCCATCGCGATGGCGCGGGCCAATCCCACCCGTTTTTTCATGCCGCCGGAAAGCTCACTGGGATAATAGCTCTCAAACCCCCTTAACCCAACCAAATTGAGTTTCATGCGCGCGATCGTGCTGATGATCGAAGGATCCAGCCGGGTATGTTCCTGTAAAGGCAGACTTACATTCTCTTCAACGGTTAAAAAATCCAGAAGCGCCGAAGATTGAAAACTCATACCAAACCGTTGCCGCACCTTTTCTTTCTCGGAAAAATCCATCAAACCCAAATTCCTGCTGCCGAAATAGACCTTTCCCTCCTCGGGAATTATACTGCCGGTCATGATCCGCAATAACGTGCTTTTTCCGCTTCCGGACCCGCCCATGATCACAAAGGTTTCGCCCTTGGGCACATCAAAAGTAACATGCGTCAAGACCCGGCGGCCATTAAAGGTCTTGCTTATGTTTTCCACTGATATCGCATGATTCGCTGTTGTCATAAGCTTAAAAATCCGAAAAGAAATAGATCCCGGTTAAAATGCAGTCGGCAATAATAATGAGAATAAAGCTCACGACCACTCCCACGGTCGTGGCCTTGCCCACGCCCACCGCGCCACCTTTAGTCTTAAACCCCTGGTAAGAACCGACCATGACAATGATGATCGCGAACACAAAAGACTTTGATAATCCGGTATAAATATCCTTCAATGTCAGGAATTTCGCAGCGGTTTGAATATAGAGGCCTGAATTGATCCGCAGGCTCTGGGTTCCGATCACATATCCGCCAAACAAACCCGCCCCATCCCCGATTACGGTCAAACACGGCAACATAATGACCAAAGCCAAAAATTTCGGCACCACTAAATACCGGATCGGACTGATGGCCATAGTGTCTAAGGCCTCCAACTGTTCATTGACCTGCATAGATCCGATCTCAGCAGCAATGGCCGCCCCGATCCGTCCGGCGACCACTAAAGCGGTAAGGACCGGCCCCAGTTCCCGGCAAACCGATACAGTAACCAAACCGGCAACATAAAATACGCCTCCCATCTTTTCCAGCTGAGGGGCGGATTGCATGGCCAAAACAATACCCGTAAAAAACATTACAAAAAACACAATGATAATGGAATGGTAACCCATAAAGACCATTTGAGTAAAAACAGTTTTTCCATTAATGCCCTTGCCTTTCCAGGGCCCTACAAAAATCCAATATAAGGTCGTTAATAACAACTGAACAGACTCAACGGAGACCGAGATCCACGCCTTGACCTGTTTTCCGATTTTTTCTAAAAAATTAATCATTGAGAAAACTCGGCAAGAAATTCATATTTATTTTACATCCCTGCTGGGAATAAGGGTCCTGATCGTATTCATCAAAGAATCCGGGTTCAATGGCTTTGTCAAATACGCGTCCGCTCCCATTTCCATTCCGATCTCGATATCTTCTTCCTCGTCTCGTGAAGTCAGCATGATAATAGGGATCTGCTGTTTATCCTCTTTGGATTTCAGTAAACGGCAAAAATT
>JAGYNW010000241.1 GCA_018399915.1 Candidatus Omnitrophota bacterium | reverse complement strand
CAACATTGGCCGGAAGAACAGCAGGACGTTCCCTGTTTAGAGATCTTAGCATAACCTTCTTTAACTATTTTCTTGATATCTTTATCCATAAATTCCTCCCTTAACGGACAATAGCTCCAAATAATATTCCGCTTATTGTCGCCATGACGACGACAAGGCTGACATAAACAACTGTTTTCTTTGCCCCAATAACTCCACGGATAACAAGCATGTTAGGCAAACTCAGGGCGGGTCCGGCTAAAAGCAATGCTAAGGCAGGCCCTTTGCCCATACCTGAGCCGATCAGCCCCTGTAAAATCGGCACCTCCGTAAGCGTTGCAAAATACATAAACGCACCGACTATGGACGCAAAGAAGTTTGACAACAGGGAATTGCCTCCGACAGCTTTCGCAATTATCCATGATGGGATAAAACCCTCATGATCAGGACGTCCAAGAAGCAACCCGGCTACCAATACACCGGCAAGCAATAACGGCATAATCTGTTTGGCAAACGTCCATGAACTCTGGGTCCATTCTTTAACCTCATCTTTCTTAAACCAACTTGCAAGCATAATCCCTGTCATAACTAAAAATCCCAATGCCAGATACCACTTAGCCGCAAAAATGGATGCCCACAACCCGCTATCGCCATCTTGGGGTTTAGCCCAATTGGCAAAAACAAGAAACCCGAGCATTGCGAAAAAATACAAGGCGTTCTGCCATAACGCTCTCGGTTCTTCAACTTCTCCGGCAATAAGATCACCTTCAGCTTTTCTGGCACGCTCCTCTTTAAGAAAAATAAGGTGCATTAAAAGACCGATGACCACGCTGAAAACAACCGCACCGACAGCCCGGGCAATGCCCAATTCCCAGCCAAGAATACGTGCGGTCATAATAATCGCAAGCACGTTAATTGCGGGTCCTGAATATAGAAAAGCCGTAGCAGGCCCCAAACCGGCTCCTCTCTTATAAATACCGGAAAACAAAGGCAAAACAGTACATGAGCAAACAGCCAGTATTGTTCCGGAAACAGAAGCAACAGTGTATGCAAGAAACTTATTCGCTTTCGCTCCGAAGTATTTAATAACAGATGCTTGGCTCACAAAAACCGATATCGCTCCGGCGATAAAGAATGCCGGTACAAGGCATAGCAAAACATGTTCTCTTGCGTACCATCTAACCAAAGCAAGTGCTTCAAAAACAGGGTTCCTGAAAGGCAACAGCTCTACCGGAAGATAGAAACAGGCCAGGAACGCCGCTACCATTAATAAGAATTTCTTTGACTCTCTCATGAAAAACTCCTCCTAAATAGCAAACCGGCTATGTATTAAAGTAAAAAAAACCGTTAAAGATTATTCTTCTTTAACGTGGCAGGCGCACAGCATAACTTATCTCTGTCCGCTTTGTTTACTTTCTTTTTATCCTGAGCAAAAACACCGTCACTAGTGACCCATGAATCTAAATTTTTGATAAAATTCTTTGCATAAGAATTCCGTGGACACAAATAATAATTCGTCCACAGACCCTCACTTTCGCTTTCAATAAAACCGGCTGATTTTAATTTCTTAAGATGGCGCGACACGCTGGGCTGGGCAATCCCCAAAACAAAAGCAATTTCGCAGACACACATCTTCTTCTCTTGAAGCATGTTCAATATTCTTATCCTGTTAGCGTCTGCCGATGCCTTTACTATTTTGTCTAATTCATTGAACGATAAATTTTCCATCTTTCCCTCTGCCTTCTAAATAGCCATATTGCTATATAGCATAACACTTTTAAATCTCTTTGTCAAAGGATTTTATCTTTCTCCCGAGCACTTTCTTGATCCTTTTGCTTTTCAAGGGAATCATTGAGACAACGAATGGCGCGTCGAATGGGTTGACTTACTATAGCTCGGCCACCAGCCAACCAAAAATGCGAAGGTAACCGTAAGCCTCTTTGTTACCTTTTTTTATATTTATGCCTTTTAAAGAACCTATTGCGGCCCCACTTTTCAATTTCCACAATAATGTAAATCAACAAGCCTATCAAAATAATCCGCGCCCAAGCATCCAGCGAAATCGGCGCGCTATGGAAAAAACGATTCATAACGGGAGAATAAGTAAAGAACATCTGCAAACCTATCATGATTAAGGTCCCGGAAATAAGCCACCGGTTTGAAAATACACCCAATGAAAACATACTCTTTTTTAATGAACGGCAGTTAAAAAGATAAAAAAGCTCACCGATCACTAAAACCCCAACCGCTGCTGTCCTTGCCTCATCAATGGTTAATCCGTTATTTTTCTCGTAATAAAATATGCCGAATACACCCAGAGCTAAAAGCGTACCTACAAAAATTATCCGGTAAACAAGGTCTTTTGTAATGATCGGCACACCCGGATCACGCGGCTGCCTTTGCATTAAATCAGGCTCTTTGGCCTCCAACGCAAGCATCATTCCCAAAAATATCGCCGTTGTCATGTTGATCCACAATATCTGCACAGGAGAAATGGGCAACATAAATCCACCAATGATAGCGATTATTATTGCCAGCGCCTCACCAAGATTAGTCGGGAGAGTCCAGACAATAAATTTACTTAGATTATCAAATACGCACCTTCCCTCTTCGACTGCTGCCTCAATGGAGACAAAATTATCGTCCGTTAAAACCATATCAGCCGCCTCTTTGGCAACTTCCGTGCCTGTAATTCCCATCGCGATACCGATGTTGGCCTGCCTGAGCGCCGGCGCGTCATTTACCCCGTCTCCGGTCATGGCGGCTATATCACCTCTTGCCTGAATCGCTTTGACCAGACGTATTTTTTCTTCAGGCGTAACACGCGCAAAAACACTGACCCGGCTGACAACTTCTTTCAGCTCTTCATCACTCATTTTTTCAAGTTCTTTGCCGCTTAAGGCTTCTAACTCTCCCGGCTGTTCTTTGGAATTAATATCGCCCTTTATATTTAATTTTTCCGCGATTGCCTTTGCGGTCAGAACATGGTCGCCTGTGATCATCTTAACCTGTATCCCTGCAGAATGGCATCTCTTAACAGCCTCAATCGCCTCTTTACGGGGAGGGTCTATCATCCCCTGAAGACCGAGAAAAGTAAAAGGTACGTTAATATCTTCATGATCTATATTCGTTTTTTGAGGATCAATATCAATCTTCGCAAAAGCAAGTACCCTTAACCCTTTTGAGGCCATCAGCTCTGCCTGCTTCTGAATCTCTTCTTTGCTTATTTCCGTTTCATCACCCTTCCCCGAAAGCTGTTTTTCACATTTTTCC
>JAGYNW010000240.1 GCA_018399915.1 Candidatus Omnitrophota bacterium | reverse complement strand
AGATCTTTTTAATAGCAAGAAAGTAGAAGCGGGTAAGGAAGAACTGGAAATTTTATCAGTGACAAAAAACGGGGTTGTTCCACAGCTAGAATATTTTAATAAACAAATTGCTAGTTCTGATACGGAAAAATACTTAAAAGTAG
Source organism: Candidatus Omnitrophota bacterium (assembly GCA_018399915.1). Taxonomy (GTDB): domain Bacteria; phylum Omnitrophota; class Gorgyraeia; order Zapsychrales; family Zapsychraceae; genus M55B153. The sequence goes on along the minus strand of JAGYNW010000240.1, from coordinate 3,137 downwards.
AAAAATGGGACTTTGTTATGAGCGGATTAAATTTTTGGATGGGTTCAATTGATGTTGTATATGATTTTGAGAAAGGCAAGATTTCGCCCGCTTATAAAGTTTTCACTAATACTGATCAGCTATCTAAAGAATATATGCGTTTTTTTGTTAGAAGCGAAATAATGAAAAAGTCTTTGATCGGGTGCTCTGTCCAAGGAGCAAGTATCGTTCGAAGAAATTTAGATAAAGATATGTTAGAAAATTTCAAGTATTTATTGCCATTAATTGATGAGCAAAAACAAATTTCAGATATTCTTTCTGTTATTGATAGGGAGATCCGTTTGCTTGAGAAAGAACGAAACGCATTGAAGAAACAGAAAAAAGGGCTTATGCAAAAGCTGTTAACTGGCAAGGTTAGAGTTAAGGTGTAATTATTATGTTAAAAATTCATTTTTTAAATGTTGGTCATGGAGATTGTTGTATTATCGAATTCCCTTCTGGGAGAAAAGCTGTTGTGGATGTCAATATGACATCCGATATGGATGAGGATACTAAAAAGGAATTGAACGAAGGATTGGCAATTTCTAGTATTGATCTTATGTTTAAAAACTATAAAGATATTTTGCTGGAAAAAGGGTATGATATAACTTTACAAAATCCGATTGAATATCTGAATGGAATAAAAATTTCCAGCATCTTTCGTTTTATTTGTACTCATCCTCATATGGATCATTTAACCGGATTGACCGCGCTGAATGATATAGGGTTTAGTAATATTTGGATTATACCTAATGAGTTTAAGCCTGACATGGATAAACTTTCAGATCAGCAAAAGAAAGATTGGAATTTATACAAAGAATATATGAATGCTTCCAACGGGAAACTGAACGGGGTTACTATAGTGTCACCAAAAGAAGCTGTAGTGAATGATTTTTGGGGACCTGACGGGATAGAAATATTAGCTCCTAATGATGATTTGATAAGTATAGCAAAAGAGAAGAATAATCAGAATATTATGAGCTATGTTTTTTTGATAAGGTATGGACAGACTAAAATCATTTTAGGTGGGGATGCTGAAGCGGATACATGGAAATATTTAGCGGAAAACAAAAGCGATCTTTTAAAAGACGTTTCAATATTGAAAGCATCGCATCATGGCCGGGATAGCGGTTATTATGAATCGGCACTCGAAATAATGCAGCCGAAGTGCACAATTGTATCAGTAGGCAAAAAGCCTAATACGGACGCAAGCAACAAATATCGAAAACATTCAGAGAATGTCTGGTCAACTCGATGGAAAGGAAATATTGTTTTTGAGTGCGAGGATAACGAGAAAATTACGTATTATCCTCAATACGATAGGTGAAAAATGAAAATTAATCTTATTACAGCTGTAAATCTAATTTTAGCATTACCTGCGCATCGCTCACAAATTGAAGGACACAGAAAAATTGGGGAGATGGCTTTGGATGAACTTTTAAGTTTTTCAGGTGTGTCCGATCAAAAGGAGAAAGAATACAATAAGACGGCTATAGCGATAATTTTATCTACTGCACGTGCATTTTCTGTTGAAAGAGATCGGATAAGTGGTACATGGGCTTATTTAAAAGAAATAAAACAGAAAAGAGAAGATATATTAGAGTTTTGGAAGTATTTATCACCTTTTAGAGAAAAAAATTACTGGGCAAAACTATTAAGTGTATTCCTGGGAGGAAGTGCCGGCTTAAGCCAAGGGTTGGATGGCTTGAAGAATATTCCTATCAGTACTTCTTTAGGAATTTTTGTTAGTTTGATTCTGTTTGAATTAGCCTCTCGCATTGCTTTGTTTTTCACTAATGCATATTTTGAAAAAAAGGGACAAACAGACAAAGAAGAACAATGGAGAGCGCAGTCAATAATAGTATATAAATCTATAGCTGAGAAAGCGATTAATAATCTTTTATTGGCACAGGAAACAATCTTAGGCAAGTCAGAATACGGGCAGGCCAATGATCAGGAGAAAAAGAAAAAAATTCAAGAAATTATAAACAATAGTTTTTATTTCGGATGATATAAATTATCAAAGTCAAAAAAGATATTTATGAATAAAAAGAAGAAAAAGCAATTACAAATACGTAATAGTACAGCGGAATTTCTGATTTTTACAGGGCAGTCCGGGGGTAAAAGCATTGAAGTGCGTTATGAGGATGAAACGATTTGGCTGACGCAGAAACTCATGGCGGAATTATTTGATGTAACCATTCCAACGATTAATGAACACCTGAAGAATATTTTTTCCAGCCAAGAAGTTAGCGAAGAAGCAGCTATTAGGAAATTCCTAATAACTGCCGCAGATGGCAAGAATTACCGTACAAATTTTTATAATCTTGATGCCATTATCTCGGTTGGATATCGCGTTAATTCAGTTCGGGCTACCCAATTCAGACAATGGGCGACGCATGTTTTAAAGGAATTTGCCATTAAGGGATATGTGCTTGATAAGAAACGGCTGGAGAACGGATCTTTCCTGAACGAGGATTATTACGAAAGGCTGTTAGAGGAAATCCGGGAAATACGCCTGAGTGAACGGCGATTTTATCAGAAAATTACGGATATTTATGCTACAAGCATGGACTATAATCCACAGTCGCCAATCACCAAAGAGTTTTTTGCCAAGGTGCAGAATAAATTGCACTTTGCTATACATGGGCATACCGCCGCTGAACTGATTGCTAAACGCGCGAATAGTCGAAAGAAATATATGGGCCTGACCTCATGGGAAAAGGGGCCGCAGGGAAAAATTTTGAAAACAGATGTTACAGTCGCGAAGAATTATCTGAACAAAGATGAAATTGAGGCATTGGGACGTATTATAAACGCTTATCTAGATTTGGCTGAAGATAGAGCCAACAGAAAGATACCGATGACGATGGAGGATTGGGCCAAACGGTTAGATATGTTTTTGGAAGTAGCAGACAGAAAAATATTGCAGGATAGCGGCAAGATTACGGCGCAGATTGCCAAAGCGCATGCTGAGAATGAATTTGAAAAATATCGTGTTGTTCAGGATAGATTGTTTGAAAGTGATTTTGATAAAGCAGTTAAAAAGCTGACGCATAAAAAAGCGAAAAAGAACAAGGGCAAGAAAAATGGATAAACCGTCGTTTCAAGAAGATCAT
>JAGYNW010000024.1 GCA_018399915.1 Candidatus Omnitrophota bacterium | reverse complement strand
TCTAAGATAATGGGATGAAAGCCTCTCAGAGGTGTGTTCAAAAGGTTTTTAAAATCCGTAGACGTATCCCAAACAATACCCTCTCCGGTTGTCTGGATAGCTAACTGTCCGGGATCCAGATCAATACCACCCACATTGCTTTGCGATGTCATGGCGGAATCTTCATCCTGGCCTGTATTTGGCCCAGAGCTTATCTGCCTGATCTCATCCATGGTGACAGGCCGGATCTGATCCTGGCTCCAGGGAAGGGTTCGCGGCCCTAAAAACATTTCATCCCCGTCCACCGCAATCAGATAATCCTCTAAGGCCCAGGCCTTAGATAAAAAACGGTTTTGATTGTGCGGATGCGCCACAAAATCGCCCAAATACTCCCACCCCAACAACAATAAATCCCTTTCATTCTGAAAAAAGGCCTTTGGCCGGCTCAAAAAAACATCCACAGAAGAAGAAGGATACCCTAAATATTCACCGATTTTCCTTTTATACGCTTCATCCACAATGATCTTGCCCGCGTATTTATCTTCCAGCATTTGCGCGATGTCATTAACAAAGTCTTCTTTGCCCACAATCAGATCTGAACCTAACCCGGGATTATCCACCTCCGCTATACCAACGAACCCCAACGCCTCGGAAACTAAGGCATCCTGAACCTTATCCCCAAAAACCATAGGAATGATAGCCGCCGGCACTACGCGCGCCAAAACAGCCGCAAAAAGCTCATTCTTATCCCTTATAATCTCACGCGGATGGGTTACATCCCCGGCGGGAGACCAGGCTTTCCATTTCGCGATCATTTGCTGAACCCTGGCTTTCGGATCTTGGCTGGAACGCGCGTCATTAGAGGACATGACCAATGCCGTGATATTATCCCGGGTGTCCTTACGGACCGCATGATCCAGAATAGATTTCGCATTGGCTCCCTCTGCCAATAATTTCACGATAAAGTTTTTTTCTTGTTCCAATTTAGCGTAATCCTGTGAAAAAACGCCATCTGACGCGACCAGGATAAAACTCTTCTGATCAAGGTCAACACTATAAATATCAGCCTCACGATTCAATTCTTGTGAAAAAAAAGAATCGCCTAAAGAACGCGTTAACTGCAAAGCGCCGAAATCCCCGGTCTCATTCTCTTTGATCAAATACCCGTCTTGATAAAACGCCCCGCGCATCGCGGCCTCCCTCCGCTCTTCCGCGGACAATAAGACATTATGGGGCGGACTATAATTAACGCGTCCGCCTTTTTCCCGGACAATGACCGGCGAGTCTCCGATAACCGCGATATAAGCCTTATCAGCATCATCCGGAAGATAGACCGCGGACAAGGTGGTCCCTGACTTTTCGTTCTTGGTAACATTATGCAATTCCTGAATTAAAAAACGCAAGGCAGCCTCTACATCTCCGTTAGTGCGAAGCATGGCGTTCTTGAAATAACTGACAATGCGCTCTTTTACCAATAAAGCCGTGCGTTTACCGCCATGGCCATCCATAACCGCCATGAATTTTCCCGCGGCATGTGGGATATCCGCCTTCAATGAAATCTGCACCTGCACGTGCTCATCTTCCTGGACTACCCGGGTGGGGCCAAAGATACTGGCATTGGTAAAAACCTTTTTTCTCTCCGTTTGATTTTCTTGCCGGACGCGATTTTGCGAAGAAGGGGCCCCGGCCGCCGGCTTAAGATCAAAATAATCCTTTTGAGTCAGGTCCGACTCATCATTGACCAGATCGTTTTTCGTGACAGTTTCATAGACGCGTTTAGCCATGGTCACAAATTTCTCCGCGTTCGAGACATTGTGCGAGATCGTTACAACTTTTAAAGGCTCCTGAAAGCGCATGGAAGGCCCCGGGATTATGGCCGACACAGTCTCCGGCAAAGCCGATGTGTCTTCAATCATATTCTCAGGTAAAACATTAACCACTTCCTGCTGTAAGACAGGTACGGGGGGAACATGCTTTTCCATATTGATCAGACAATGGACGCGTCCCACTTGATATGTCCAGGAAACATCAACAAAATCCCTGCTGTCAAAGGCCCTGGCCTGAAATTTGGCTTTCAACAAAGATTCCTCATCACTCAAACGGCTGCTTTCCAAGCGGACATCATTCTGCAGGTCTGAAAATGTCGCCGCAAAAGCATGGCCGCCCGTGTAAAATAAAATGGTATGGTCTTCGGCGCCCACCTTAAGGGAATCTTTCCACCCCAGATCATTCAGGGCCTTGACCAAAGACCCCTTACCCGTCTGGCCTTGGCCCGCGACAATGATCGCGTCCCCGTCTTTGGTAAAAAGCACATCAACCGGTCTTTCCTGCGGCGAAACCGCAAAACGGTCCCCGAAAGGAATAAACTGCGGAAATGCTTCGCGCATCGCAAAGATCCACTCTTTGATATCCGGAAAATCTTGGAATTCCTTGGCCACATCAATGCTCATATCTCCCACGGCCTGCAAGGCATAGCGGATAACCAACGGTTCCTTCGAGAAGGTATAAATTTCACTGAGCCTGCGGGCGAAACCCTTGGCCTCCGCCACAGGAATCCCGGTCGCAGACGCCTGCCCCGAATCATTGACGGTCATAGCAAAATCATCTGATTCCGGAACAATATTGGCAGAGGCGATGAAAAAGGGTTCGCGCGAAAACCGAGACAGAGTCTCGGGATCAGAGGTTATGGTCATAGCGTTATCCACATCAAAGATCATCTCCATGCCGCCGGAAAAATATTTCCGGGGGATGATCTGTTGCAGATGCGGCTCATATTCTTCTTTAATGTAGTTATATACACCCTTTTGATAACTCTTTAAATATTGCTGATAGATCTTTTCTTTGACTGACTTATCCGGCACATCTACGCCCGCGATCTTATTTTTTCCGACATAGACTTGCCGTAAAATATTCTGCTCCAGATTTCTTTTAAACCACGTGGCCAGGATCATGCAATGATAGATCTGGCGCAAAAGCGCGAAATTTTTCCCGTTATTGATCTCATATTGCAACTCCGGGATAATGATCTCTTTGAGAATTTGCGTTGCCATCTCAGTTTCAGCATTTTTACCCTCTTGCCCAAGCGCGTGATCGTGCTTCAGGGCCAGATAATCCCTTTCCAGCATGACCTTAAGCCGGCTATCCACGATAAAGGCAGCCTGGCCCTGTTCAAACACCGTCGCACTTTCCGGCGTAACCCAGACTTTATGAAAGCTATCTACCGGTAATTCCACCTTGCCGTATTGCGCGTAGGCTTTATCATAAACGCTTTCCCAGAAGGCACTGCCTAACTCGCCTTCAGGATACATTAAAGAAGCGCTTATCTGTTTCAACAGATAATCTTGCAGAAGCAGGTCCCTGCCCATTTGTGTCTGGCCAAAGGCCTCGGGGATAATACGATCATCTTCATACGGAGACAAATTGACCCACATGTCTTGTTCCGGGATGGTCAATGATGCCAGGAAATAGCGGATCAATTGATCGGACCTTTCCTGGATCTGCTGCCGGTTTAAAGAAGATTCACCCAGATTAATGATAAAATCAAATTGCAAGGGATTGTCAGGAAAAACCTTTATCCCCTGCATAAGAGAAGGCTGAAAGGATCCGCTCAGGCTTACCATCTGGCCGACTTCCGGCAGGCTGTCAATCACAGAAACACGGCCCGCCTTTTCCCTGTCAGGGTTTGTCTGCGCACGCGCAGCCGGGGTGATCCCGCTAATGAAGAAAATCCCGGTGAAAAAAATGATTTTTGTCTTATGGAAAACGCTTGTTGCGCGGGCCATGGTTTGTTTTACACCTCTATTAAATAATTATTAGTATTATTTTTATTAATACAAATATAAAACAATTTGGGATCAATAACCAGACTTTAAAACAAAAATTATCGCGCCTCTCTGCCATCGCGCTTACCTGTCAAAACCCTTTTTGTTAAGGCGCACAAGCATGACATAGAGCAAACCGCACACCCCGTAATAAAGGCTAACCGCCTGAAGGGAAAAATTCTCGACACGATAATACGCACCCGGGATCTTGGCACACAAGAAAGTGATGCCCACAATGACATTTAACAAGACCTTAATACACAGGGCAAAGAAAAACGCGATCTGCGGCAGACAAAAATGGACCAACAACATACCGAACCCCAACATGACCAGCAAGGAAAACAGCGGGATGATCACAATATTGATGAGAATGGCGACCGGGGTCAGGATCTGAAAATAATACATAACCAGACCCGCCACCCCCGTGTAAGCCGACAGCGAGACAAAAAACGACTGGATCAGATACCCGGTAAACCCTGCGCGCGGCTTAGGGTCTTGTTTCTCCCAAAGGCCCTTCAATCGCGGGAAAACTAAGAGGATTGAAAGAACACTCAAAAATGATAACTGAAATCCGATATCAAAAAGAGACTGGGGATTCAGCCATAACAGGATAAATCCCGCCAGCCCCAGGGTATTAAGGAGATCGCTCTCCTTTTCCAGAATCAGACTTAACAAAACCACGATCGCCATGATCGTAGCCCTTACCACCGAAGGCCGGGCGCCCGTCAAGACCGCATAAAAAAGCAAAAAGACAATGCAGATCCCATACTGAAGCCTGCGGGGCAGGGGCAGCACTTTGATCAGGAGAAACACCAGAAAAGAAACAATGCCTAAATGCAAAGCGGAAATGGCTAAGAGATGGGCAACGCCGGTCCGCTCAAATAAAAGTTTAATGTTTTTCGGGACATTTTGCCTTACCCCAAGGATGACCGCCTGAAGGATGAACGCCTCATCCTCGGTTAAATAACGATGGAAGACCCTTTGCAGGTCCTTGCGCACCCGCATGATCAATCCGAGCAAATACCTGCCGCGCCAGGCTTGTTTGATCCGAACCTTACCGGTTTTCTTCACGCTCAGGATGTGATGAATATTTTTCCGGGCCAAAAAATCCCGGTAGGAAAATTTTTCCGCGGGATCCCCGGAAAAAGGGAAATGCAACCGCCCTTGCAATATGACAAAATCTCCGCAACGGACAGGTGTTTTGCGAAAAATATTTACCAAAACTTTCCCGCGCGTCTCCTGCCAGCCCCAAGGCGCCCTTAAGGCCCGGATCCGGCACTGAAAAGACGTCTTGATCGTTGTCCGGAACGATTTCTCCCCGACATCCGATATAACGCGGCCCATCATCTCCACCTGTCTGTTGGCATAATATCGGAATACATGCGAGACATCCCGGGCGGATACCGTTGTGCGGCTCTTCATGTGCAGCGCGCCCGTTAAAAAAATGACCAACACCAGAAATATCCGTGATACGATCTCCCGGCGAATAAAGACAGCCGCGCACAATAAAAACAGGAAAAGGGCAAACCCGGACAAGATCAGAGAAACAGAAATATGCGCGCAAGCGTAGATGCCCGCGGCAAAAACACAGGCCACGGTGACAAAAGGCCTTCGCACTAAAGGTGTCTTTTCTAAACGCTGCCGGATACACCGAAGACAGGAGAACACCCAAACGATTTTTCGCTTTACAAACAGCCGCATGCGATCCCTTCTCACTCCTCAACCATCAAATAGCGGATAAATTTCTGATAATTTTTTTCCCGGATTCCTTTGACCTGTTTAAGCTGCTGAAGGCGGGTGAATTTTCCATGCCGCCGGCGGTAATCCAGAATCTTTTGCGCGGTATATTCGCCGATATAAGGGATTGCCACAAGCTCCTGCCGGGTAGCTTTATTGAGATCCAGCTTGGTGTACAATCTGTCGCCTTCGATCAGATTGACGATGTTTTCGAGTTCAGGGTATTTCTTAAACACCAGGTCAATACAGGCCCCGGTCGCGATAATGGCCATCAAACACAAGACCACCATCCTTTCCTGTCGGGTAAAAGAAAACATAGCCGCTCCTTTATGAAAGGTTTGTCCTTGTCTTTTTGGGGGGAGTCTGTTTCGGTCCGGGGAGACGGCGGGGGAAAAGGCGGCACCGTAGACCGTTACATCCCGGCACTGCAGCCCTCAGGCGAGGGCCGCGGCGCCGGGATCACACAACAATATTCACTAATTTATTCTTGATGTAGATAAATTTCCGGATCTCTTTGCCGGCAACATATTGCTGGATCTTGGGATCTTGCAAGACGATCTCCTTTACTTTATCCTCGGGGCTATCGGCATCCATATCAAATTTCGCCCGCAATTTGCCATTGACCTGGGCGACCACCAGAACCGTGTCCTGTTTTAAGGCGCGCTCATCATAACGCGGCCAGGTAAGCCGGGCAATGCTGAGGGCCTGCCGCTCAAGAGGCAATTCCTGTCTGCCCTCCATCACCTTCCAGAGCTCTTCGCACATATGCGGGACAAACGGGGCCAAGAGCAAAACCATGGCGCGGATCGAACGGTTAAGGATGACCTGGCGGTCGGCATCATCGGCATCCACACCGTATTTATCGATATGGTTCAGCAGGATCATCAAACTGCTGATGGCGGTGTTGAATTTACAGGATTCAATATCCTCTGTGACCTTTTTGATCGTAAAATTGCGGATGCGTTCCATGGCCACGCTTTCCGGGCCCAGATCCTCGGCATTGACATGCTCATCTTCGACAAAAATATAACGCGTGTGCACCAAAGTCCAGACACGGTTCAGGAATTTCCAGGACCCGTCCACAGCCCCGTCGTTCCACTCCAGCTGATCCTCGGGCGGGGCGGCGAACAGGATGCACAGGCGCAGGGAATCGGCGCCGTAACGGGCGATCACATCATCCGGGTCAACGGTATTGCCCCTGGATTTGGACATGACCTCACCATCTTTTAAAACCATGCCCTGGGTCAGCAATTTGTCAAAAGGCTCGTCAAAATCCAGCAAACCCAGAGTTTTGAAAAATTTCGTGAAGAAGCGGGAATACAAAAGATGCAGAATAGCGTGTTCAATCCCGCCGATGTACTGGTCCACTCTCATCCAATAAGCGACCTCTTCGGGATTAAAGATCCGCGCGTCTTCACGGGCCGAACAATATCTGAGAAAGTACCAGGAAGAATCAAAGAAGGTCGCCATGGTATCGGTTTCGCGTTTCGCCGGTTTTCCGCAAGAAGGGCACGCGACGTTCAAGAACTCCGGGCAATGATTCAGCGGGCTGCCGCCTTCTCCGGTGATCTTGATATTGCTGGGAAGCTTGACCGGCAATTGGTCCTCAGGCACAGGAACCGTTCCGCAGGCATCACAATAAATAAAGGGAATCGGTGTGCCCCAATACCTTTGGCGTGAGATAAGCCAATCGCGCAGGCGCCAATGCACGCTGATGGTGCCGGTGCCTTGTTCCTGCATCCACTGTCCGATCTTTTGGATCGCCTCCTGGTTGTTGATGCCGTCAAACGGGCCGGAATTGACCAGCTGCCCTTGTGCCACGTAGGCTTCCTGCATTTGTGCGACCGTCTGCTGCGGATGCTGGGGATCCTGGATCACGATTCGCATCGGCAGATCATGCTCTTTGGCAAACAGAAAATCCCTTTGATCGTGGGTGGGAACCGCCATGATGGCGCCGGTCCCGTAATCCATCAGAACATAATCCGCAATCCAGATCGGCACCTCTTCCCCATTCACGGGATTGATGGCGTGACAGCCCAAAAACATACCCTGCTTTTCCTTTTCCCCGGAAACACGCAGGGTCTTGCTCACATTGGAAACCCGGGCAATGAATTCCTTTACCCCGGCTTCCTGGGGCGTCCCGCTCACAAGCCGGGAGACCAGCGGGTGCTCCGGCGCCAAGACCACATAGGTCGCGCCAAAGATCGTGTCCGGCCTGGTCGTAAAGACAATGATCTCCTCGTCAAAACCTTTGACGGAAAACCGCATATCCACACCGTAACTCTTGCCGATCCAGTTCTTTTGCATGGTGACCACACGGGCCGGCCAGTTGGAAAGCGTGTCCAGGTCCTCAAGCAGTGCTTGACAATATTCCGTGATCTTCAAATACCACTGATCCAAGTCCTTTTGGACCACCTCGGTCTTGCAGCGCCAGCATTGCTCATTAATCACCTCTTCATTGGCCAAGGTTGTTTCACAGCTCGGACACCAATTTACCGCAGAGGCCTTTTTATAGGCCAGGCCTTTTTCATGCATCTTTAAAAAGATCCATTGGTTCCACTTGTAGTACTCCTCATCACAGGTGGCCAGCTCCCGGTCCCAGTCATAGGAAAACCCCATGCGTTTCAACTCAGTCCGCATCTGATCAATGCAGCCATAGGTCCACTCGCCGGGATCCACGTTCCGTTTAATGGCCGCGTTCTCCGCGGGCTGGCCAAAGGCATCATACCCCATGGGGTGGATCACATTGAACCCGCGCATCAGCTTGTAGCGGGCCAGGACATCGGCGATGGTATAATTGCGCACATGGCCCATGTGGATCTTGCCCGAGGGATACGGGAACATCTCCAGGCAATAATATTTTTCTTTTTCCGGATCGACCCGGGCCCGGAACACCTTCTGGTCTTCCCAGTGTTTCTGCCACTTTTGTTCAATCCGTAAAATTTCTTCGGTAGAATAATTCATAAAACATCCTTACGTTGGCTCTGCTTTAATGACATTGATCAAAATATCCGCACAAGAATAAATCCTAATAAAGCAAAAAAAAGCAAAAAAAACCAGATCACTCTGTGCTCGGAATATTTGATATTGCTCAGGAAACCTTTCCCGGGCCGGTGCAGACTTTCTCCGCAAAAATGGCACAAAAGCGCGTCATCATCATAAATCGGATTTTGGCAATGCGGACAAATATATTCTTCCATAATTCAGAGATGTATTATGCCATTATCGAAAATAATAGTCAAAAAAAATATTCAAACAAAATCGCTATGCTATAATAAAAGTATGAACAAATCCCGTTTGCCCATACGCGCTTTGTTGGCGCTGTTCTTTCTGACCTTATCGGTCAGCGCCTTTGTTTGCGCCTACACGCTCAAGGCCCATCAGAAAGAAACCACAAGGTCTGAGATCCATCTGTTGAATTGGGTCCTGGCGCAGGCGGAATCGCAAACAACGGCTTTTGGCAAGAGTGACAACCACGCAGTGAAAAGCCTGCGACGGCTTTTCGCGCACAATACCTCTTTACTGCGGCAGGAAATGATCCGCTACCAGACCGATGTGCTCAAGGGGAAAAAAACACGGACTAGCTTCATCACCCTGTTAATGGCCTTATCCGGCCTTTACTATTTATTTGCCGCCATCGGGATCTTCCACGCGCGGCTGAACAGTTTGGCCCGGCTCAGGATCGCCGTGTCTTTGTGGACAGTAACGCTTTTTACCCTGCTGGTAAACCTTTATTTCCACCAAACCGCGTTAAGGGCCTTGCTGGACCGCCTGGAAATCCTCAGTTATTACGGGTCCTCGGGTTCGAATCCCGGCCTCTTGCCCCCGACAGACGTGTCCACGTTGCCGCCTGTGCTATTAATGTTTTTGCTGCTCAATATCCTTATTTACATATTCTTGCCGTTGTGGTACATTAATCAATCAAAGATGAAAAAATCGTTCAGTTAATCTTCCCATCATGAAAATCATCGTTAATGGCAAAGAAAAGACCGTAGCCGACCGGATCTCCCTGGATCAGCTGATCGCTTCTGTGTGTGAAAATCCGGAATACGTGATCGCGGAAGTGAATGAAGACATTGTCAAAAGTCATCTTTGGGGAAAAACACCGTTAAAGGACAAAGATACCATTGAACTGGTGACCTTTGTCGGCGGCGGTTAACCAACGTTCAGATCCATGGATACCCATATGCCTACAGACAAAGATACTTTTTTTATCGCGGGAAAACCGTTTCAGAGCCGCTTTCTTTTGGGAACAGGGAAGTTTAAGAACAAACAGGAAATGCAGGCCACGATCCGGAATTCCGGCGCGCAGATCGTCACCGTCGCGCTCAGACGGATCGACATGGAAACCCATCAGGAGAATATCCTTGAATACATCCCCGAGGATATCACTTTACTGACCAACACATCCGGCGCGCGCAATGCCAAAGAAGCCATCCGGATCGCGCACCTGGCCCGGGAATCCGGCTACGGCGACTGGATCAAGATCGAAGTGATCAATGACAGCAAATATCTTTTGCCGGACAATGCCGAGACCCTGGAGGCGACCCGCGTGCTGGCCCAAGAAGGCTTTATTGTTCTGCCTTACATCTCGGCCGACCTTTATGTGGCCCGTGCACTTGTGGATGCCGGCGCAGCCACGGTCATGCCGCTGGGCTCCTTGATCGGAAGCAATCAAGGCTTGAAGACCAAGGCCTTCCTGAAGATACTCATTGAGGAGATCGATATTCCCGTTATCGTGGATGCCGGGATAGGCCTGCCCTCGCAAGCCGCCGCAGCCATGGAAATGGGCGCGGACGCGGTTCTGGTGAATACCGCTGTGGCCACGGCCCAACACCCGGAGATTGTAGCCCAAGCCTTTGCCTGGGCCACGCAAGCCGGACGGCTTGCCTATCTCAGCCGGTTACGGCACCCCCAAGATGCCGCGGAAGCGTCTTCGCCTTTGACCGGATTTCTTTATGAACAACCCGCGTCAAGCGCCAACGATCAAAAAGGATCCGTCACAACCGATAATGACCAGTAATACTCAGTAACCAACAAGAATAAACACCCATGACCCTGTTACCACTTGCACAGATCCGGACATGCCTGAATGATACCCGCCCGGAGTCTCTCGAACAATTAGCCCGGCAAGCCCATCAAACGACCGTACAAAACTTTGGCCGGACCATCAGCCTGTACGCGCCGATCTACCTTTCCAATTACTGCAGCAGCCACTGCGCGTACTGCGGGTTCAGCCGCCATCATAAAATCAAACGCTATAAATTGACCGAGCCGGAAATGCGCCGCGAAATGGAAGCGGTCGCGGAAAAAGGCATCGAGAATATTCTTTTGTTGACCGGAGAATCCTACACGGCCACGCCCCTGGCGTATCTGGAAACAGCGGTGCGGACCGCCCGGGAGTTTTTCTCCAGCATCACCCTTGAGGTGCATCCCATGGAAGAAGCGGAATACCGTCACCTTTTTTTCTGCGGAGCCGACGGCATCACCCTGTACCAGGAAACATACGATCTTCAGCGCTATCAACACCTGCATACCGCAGGAAAAAAACAGGATTACCACTTCCGGCGGCGCGCCCCGTTTTACGCGGCGCAAGCCGGCATGCGTACAATCTCTTTGGGGGTTTTGCTGGGCCTTTTTGACGTGGCTGAGGACCTTTTCAGCCTTTATCAGCACCTGCGCGAAATGGAACGGACCTTTCCCGGCGTGGAATACAGCCTCTCTTTCCCGCGCCTGCAACCCGTCAAAGGCGAAAATTTCCAGGCAGCTTATGTCGACGATATCACCCTGATCAAGATCATCTGCCTGACCCGGATCGCGTTTCCCCGGGTAGGCATCAATTTATCCACAAGGGAATCGGCCCGCCTCAGGGACCATGCCATTGAACTGGGCGTGACGCGCTTGTCCGCGGAATCCAGCACAGTTGTCGGCGGATACGCCCTGGACCGGTCGGCCGATACAAGCCCGCAATTTGATATCCAGGACACCCGCAGCGTTAAACAGATCATCCGGCGCCTGAAAGAAAAACAATTCGATCCGGTCTTAACCGATTGGCGACCGATCGCAAACGAGACCCTGAGGTCTGACACATGAACCCGTTTGAAGCATCCCTAAACGCGTATTTCTCTTTGGCGCAACTGCAGCGCATCCGCAGCTGTTCGGTAGGTATCGCCGGTGCCGGAGGGCTGGGTTCCAATATCGCGCTATGCCTGGCCCGCTGCGGCTACCGTCATATAACGCTCATGGATTTTGACACGATCGAGCCGTCCAACCTGAACCGGCAACAATATTTTTTAGAAGAGATCGGGCAGAATAAGGTTGCCGTCTTGAAAGACCGCATCCTGCGGATCAATCCGGAGGCGCACATTACCGCACTCGCGCAAAGATGGTCAGAGGAAAAGACGGAAGAAGACCTTTTTGAAAATTGCTCTGTTTTGGTGGAAGCCTTTGACCGGGCGGGTACGAAAAAATCCTTTGTGCAACATTATCAGCCCGGCGGCAAATGGATCATCAGCGCCAGCGGCCTGGCCGGACTGACCACGGATAATCCTCTTCGGATACAACGCCTCAAGAATATTTTTATCGTGGGAGATCAAAAAAAAGCGGTCTCACCCAGCCATCCTGCCCTGGCCCCCCAGGTAACGCTCTGCGCAGCCAAAATGGCAGAAATTGTCCTGAACTTAACCCTTGACCCTTCTTTCGCGAAACAATTTGACCATTAACGCGAGCGCGCTCAAGACCAAAACCAGCATAAAATAATAACAACTGTATTGCAGAATAAAGGGTTTCTGTGTCAGATACTGAACAAAAGGATGGTGGCTAAGCATATCTGACATTGCGGCGGGTCCTGTCAGCGCCTCCTTAAAATCAATCTTGGCATAAAACAGCATGGCCACATTCTCACCGACATCCGCCAGGATATATTGAAGCCAGAATATCCTCAAAGGCAAAACCACCGCGATTCCCACAAGGTAACTGATAAAGTCTATTGATGACAGCCCCGCGCCGATATCTTGTAACCGGAAAGGGATGAACGGATTGATCCGCAGGGCCATGGTCCCCAGGATACTGGTATCTTTTTTGATCTTGTCGACTTGCTTGTCTTTGATCTTGAATTTCTGAACAACAAAATCTCTCCCGAGTTTTCGGCTCAGTTTGAACAAGATCACGGCATTGCATAGTTCTGCCAAAGTAATAAAGAGCGTGCTGATATAGGCGCCGAACAAGATGGCCGAGGTGATCCGCAAAATGTCCTTAGGCCCGAACCAGATGAGAGTCGTAAGCCCCACATAGAGAGAAATAAAAATCAAAGCCGAAACCCCGATCGGAAACTGGGATAACAAACTGCGGTAATAATGAAGGTCCACAGAAAAGAACCGCCCCAAAAAAACAAAGGTCAGGAGAAGAAAAAATAAAACAAGAACTTTGAATGTGTTATTTTGCAACATAGGTGTTCATCACGATTAACGATTCTTCATAATTTAAAATGCTCTGGCTTGCACGCCACTTATTATTATATCCAAAAAATTAAGGGTTGCTTCCTTTTTTTAATTTTCTTATATAGACCATAAGCACGGAAATCGCCGCAGGGGTCACGCCGGAAATGCGATGGGCCTGGCCTAAATTCCGCGGCGCGAATCTCTTGAGTTTCTGGGCGATCTCTTTAGACAAGCTGGGAATAGCATCATAATTCAGGGAAGCGGGAATTTTGATACTCTCGATATGCTGAAACCTTTCAATATCCTTTAACTGACGGGAAACAAATCCTTCGTATTTAATGCGGTATTCCACTTGCGCAATCAAATCCGGCGAAAGCACCGGAACATCCTCACGGACCCTGGCGAGCATGGGATAATGAAACTCCGGCCGCTTGATAAGGTCACTTAAAGGCACGCTCCGCTGTAAGGGCGCGCTGCCGATCTCAGACAACACCTTATTTAAGGAAGGTGCCGGCGTGATCCTGGTTGCCTGCAACCATGCAATGGTTTCGCGGACCGTTTGGTATTTGGCACACACTTTACGGTACGGCTCTTCGCCCACAAGGCCCAATTGATAGCCATAAGGCGCCATACGTTCATCCGCATTGTCCTCCCTGACAACCAGACGGTACTCCACCCGCGAAGTGAACATCCGGTACGGTTCTTCCGTGCCTTTGGTAACCAGATCATCCAGCAGTACACCGATATAAGATTCATGCCGGCCCAGGATAAAAGGATCCTTTCCCTTAACCTTAAGCGCGGCATTGATCCCGGCCATGATCCCTTGCGCGGCCGCTTCCTCATACCCGGTGGACCCATTGACCTGCCCGGCCAAATAAAGCCCCTGGATTTTCCGGGTCTCCATGGTCACGTGCAATTCTGTGGGATCAATGATGCCGTGCTCGATGGAATACCCATATTTCAAAATCCGGACATGCTCCAGGCCCCGGATCGCGTGAATAAAGGCATCCTGCACATCTTGGGGAAGCCCGGTGGAAATGCCGTTGGGATAATACACGTCCGTGTCCAATCCCTCGGGTTCAAGGAAGATCTGATGACTCGGTTTGGAAGAGAATTTTTTCAATTTATCTTCGATCGAAGGACAATACCGGACCCCCGTGGCATCGATCTGCCCGGAATACATCGGGGAAAGATGCATATTATCCCGGATAATATTATGAACCGTCTCATTGGTCTGGGTTATATAGCAGGGCAATAATTTCTGCGACGCCGGGATGCTTTCGGTTCTGAACGAAAACGGCATGGGCTGTTTATCCGAGTACTGCGGCACAAGATCTGCAAAATCAATGGTTTTGCCGTCTAAACGGGGCGGCGTACCGGTCTTAAAAAATAACAGTTCAAAGCCCAGGGCCCGCAAACTGTCGGCTAATTGGCGGGAACTGGATTCCCCGATCCGGCCTCCCGGGGTGATCTCCTTCCCGACATGAATCCTTCCGTCTAAAAAAGTTCCGGCCGCGACCACGACCGCAGAGCACAGAAAATGCTGCCCGCCTTCGGTCTTTACACCCGTGACCTGCCGGTCTTTAGCCTCAACGGAAATAACTTTATCTTCCCAAAAATCCAGACACGGCTGATCGCGGATAAAAGCCTGCATGTGGTGTTTGTATTGTTTGCGGTCGGATTGGCAGCGCGAAGAACGGACCGCCTGGCCTTTGGACGCATTGAGTTGCCGGAATTGGACCGCGGACCGGTCCGCGACAAGGCCCATGGCGCCGCCTAAAGCATCAATTTCCTTGACCAATTGGCCCTTGCCCACACCGCCGACAGCCGGGTTGCAGCTCATCTCCCCGATGGTATCAAACCGGAGATTGATCATAAGGGTTTGACAGCCCATGCCGCTGGCCGCCAAAGCCGCTTCGCAAGCCGCATGGCCCCCGCCAATAACAATGCAATCATATTGTGTTTTCATGAAAAGTCCTCTGCCGAAAAGCATTTAACAGCATCTTTTAAAAAAAGGGCCTTTTAAGCCCGTATAAAAAGTGAAAATAGATTACCTGTAAAATATATTTTTGTCAATGATCTCCCGGAAGGGAGCGAAAGGAAACGTGAGATTCGGCTTCAGCGTTGCGGTTGGCGTACGCCGC
>JAGYNW010000239.1 GCA_018399915.1 Candidatus Omnitrophota bacterium | reverse complement strand
AAACCGTAACCTGCGATATGACTTTGGAAGAATGCATGAAGCTTATAACTGAAAAATATATTCGGCATTTGCCGGTGGTTGAGAATGAAAGATTAGTCGGGATTATCACGATAGGAGATGTGGTCAGGAAGATCATCTCGGATCAGCAAATGACGATAGAGGCTTTTAATGATTATGTTTCAGGTAGGGAATATGGTTACCGTGAGTAAAACATCAGGATCTTTGTCGGATTCGAAAAGCACCTCTTTTTAGAGGTGCTTTTTTGGGAAGGCCCTTAAAAGATATCGTTTAACGTTATTCGTAGGGTTTGATAAAAATCTTGAATAATATATGATCAGCTTGCGGGCTGAAAAATAAAAGTATATGTGTGCACAGAAGAATCCCTCAATGAAAAATCTCAAAAAAGTCATGAAAGTTAAAAAAGAGTTGCGGTCTATTGATTGCCGCACGTGTAACCTTTTTCAAGGGTTTGGGGCCTTCGTGTTGGTGGGGATAATGGTTAGTCTGTTTTTCCTTTTTGTGCCCGAGCTTAAAGCTGAGGAGGCAATCAAAAACGGTTTTCTTCAAGAGTACTATCCAGACGGTGGGGGGATCAGGGCGCAGCGGGTATATAAAGACAATAAACTCAATGGCAAAAGCCAGACTTTTTATGAGAATGGCCAGGTTATGAGTGAAGGGATTTATAAGAATGGGATTTTGCATGGGACCTTTAAGGCGTATTTTGATGATGGGTATCTCTATTTTTCCAAACAGTTTAAAGATGGGATTTTAGACGGTGAGTCCCGGGAATATTATTCAGAGGGCAGGATCAAAAGTGTAGAGTTTTATGCCGGGGATGCCCTTAACGGCCTTGCCAAATATTATTATGAAAATGGAAATTTGAAGTCCGAGCGTAATTATGTTAACGGCATTTTGCAAGGCCTGAGCCGGGAGTATTATGAAAACGGTAAACTGAAAAATGTGATCAGCTACAAAGACGGTCAATGGCACGGGAAAGTCAAGGATTACAGCGAGCAGGGTCCCTTGCGGGCGGAGTGGGAATATGTTGAAGGGAAAAAGAATGGACAGGCGCTACAGTATTATTTGACAGGCCAATGCCAGTGGTCCGGAGAGTTTCAGGATGATCAACCGACAGGGTTGAACCGCACCTTTTACAAAGATGGCCAATTGCGGTCTGAATTCTATTACCGCGATGGTCAGCTGGACGGAGAGGTCAAGGAATTTTATCCGCGGGGTGCTTTAAGACGGGTTACGACTTACCGGCGTGGTGTTAAGCACGGTCATACCAAAGAATATTCGCCTGACGGTGTTTTGGTTTTGGAAAGGAGTTATGTCGATGGCAAAGAGACCGGTATCTCCAAGGAATATTATCCCAGCGGCGCCTTATGGGTAACGCGCACATTCTATAATGATGAAGGGGAAGGTGTCTTGCGGGAATATTATGAAGACGGGAAACTCAGCCAGGAATGGCCGATACACAATCAAATGATTCATGGCCTGTGTAAGACCTATTACCGTACGGGTGAGTTAATGAGCGAAGTGATGTTTTCTGAAGGCAAGAAGAACGGAAAGGCCCGGCGGTATAAAATTGACGGGACATTGGCATTTGAAGACACCTATATGGATGATGTCCGGGTTGGCCGCGAGATTTATGATGAGAACGGAGAACTTGTCGCGCAATAAGGGTGATCGCTGTGCGTTGGTCAAAAAACATGCGATTCTTTTAGATTTAGTGGTTTTTTTGTATATAATAATTTTATACTCAAAGAAGGGATCCGAGTTAAATTATCATCAGCATTAACCTTGCGAAATAAAAAGGCCGAAGGTTCCTAATGAAACAAGAAAAAGGTTATAAGAGTTCGATTGAAGATGCTTCCATTATGCGGAAGTTTACGATCCTGTTTTTGCTTATGTCCATGATCCCAACCGGGGTTTTATATTTCTTTTATATGGATATCGAAAAACATGGCCGCCTGCAGATCTCCCAGTCTAGTTATAACATGACTTTGATCTTTATTGTTCTCGGGGTATCTGTGGGGTACCTGGCTATGCGGGCGGTGTTAAAAAAGATCATTCTTCTGGTCAGTACCAGTCGCGATGTGCTGGAAAATGTTTTAGATCCGGAAATTCTTAAAGAGATCGATGGAAATACCAATGAGATCACGGCCTTGACGAAATCCTTTTCTATGATCACCCAAAGGCTGGAAGAAAATATCCGTAATCTGGAACTCGCGAAAAGAACATTGCATTCGGTTTTGTTCAAAGTGGGTAACGGTATCTCTAACATGCAGAATATAGACGCGTTTTTGGAGCTTATTGTTGAGACTGTGACTGAGGCACTTAATTGTCGATACGGTGTGTTGATGCTTTTAACGGATGATAAGAAGTCGCTTGAGGTCAAAACCGTATACGGTAAGGAGTATGATTTTACAAAGTCGGCCAATGTTGATATAGAGGAAAGTTCTGCCATCAGTGAGCTGATTCACACGAAACAGCCTGTCATTATCAAACAGGATGTCGCTGAACTTTTGGAAAAGGATATTCATGAAAAATTGTTTGTGCCTCCGTTATTGTGCGCGCCTTTGATCATTAACGATAAGGTTAACGGCGTTATTATTATCAGCGGAAAAAAAGATAAGGAATTGTTTAATAAGGATGAATTGAGCTTACTGACCAACCTGGCCGCGCAGACAGCGGTGGCTATTAAGAATTCTCAGCTCAGCAGAGATATTGAAAAGACTTATTTTGAAACTGTGTCCGCCCTGGCTTTGGCTGTTGACGCTAAAGATAAGTATTCCCGGGGTCATTTGGACAGGGTGGCAGATTATAGCATCATCATCGCCCAAAGGTTAGGACTGGATGATGATGATATCCGGACTTTGCGGGCCGCAGCCAGGCTGCATGACCTGGGTAAGATCGGTATCCCGGATAATGTGCTTTGCAAACCCGGGGCTTTATCTGACTCGGAATGGGCGCTTATGCGCAAGCATCCGGAAATAGGGGAAAGCATTATCAAACCGGTCCGGTCGCTGCGCTATCTATGTGATATTATCCGCCATCATCACGAGAAACTGGATGGTTCAGGTTACCCGGACGGGCTTAAGACGGATGCAATCACACCATTGGTGAGAATCACGACGGTTGCCGATATTTATGATGCCCTGACCACTGATAGATCTTACCGTCAGAAAATGACCAGACAGAAAGCGTTTAGCATCCTGGAAGACATGCAAAGTCAGCTGGATCAGGATATTGTCGCGGTCTTCATCGAGGCATTGGAAGAATCCAGTTATCAGGAGCCTTCGGA
>JAGYNW010000238.1 GCA_018399915.1 Candidatus Omnitrophota bacterium | reverse complement strand
CAGAAAAAACACCCACTAAGCGTTCTGCTTCGAGGACCAACAAAGCGCCAACATTCTTTTGGGCCATCATTCGCAAAGCCTCAAACACGGTGGCCTCCGGGGAAATAGACCAAATTTCCCGACTCTTCTCCTGCAACAAATGCCGAACTGTACTCATAGCACACCTCCTGAAGTTGATGATTCATTCTGTTTTTTAAAATTATCGTTGAGGATAATGATTTTCACGAAAGAACCTTCTTCCTTTAGGCTTGAGCTTCTGCCGGAGCTTTCTGTTTTAATTAAAATTATAGGACCACAAATAAATTCCGTCAATTCAAATAACAAATCAAACCCTTCTTCCCTGATCACCAAATTGTACACAAAAAAACCCGCCATCACGGTTTATTGTGACGACGGGTCAAAAAGAATACTCTTATTTCATTCCATCGGGTTTCATGAATCTTGCATCATCTCGGTAACGCGTTCACGTAAATCGGCATCATTTTGCACAGCATTAAAGATCTCATTATACTTCTCAACGCTGAGCCCCTCATCTTTAAGCGCCGCGACTAATTTTTCATTCATTTCCTGAACAAGGGCTTGCTGTTCATCTTGATTTCCCGCATTGGAAAGCCTTGTCTGATATTGTTGTCGCACTCTAGACACTTCCAGCTGGGCATTGGCAAAAGCTTTGATGTCTTGGCCAGAAACTTCACTTTGAGTGTTTTGTCCGGCATCGCCATATTGTTGCGATAATCCCAATGTGGGAGTTAACACCAAAGCCATAAGAAAGAAAAAACATATCCCTGAACTTTTAAATAATTTTAAATCCATTTAATCCCTCCTTTTATTCTTTCAAAAAAAATTCGACCTAAAAACTCTGCACTCGCATCAATAATCCCCGCATCACCTCCTTCCTTAATCGTAAATTACAATCAAAGTGTAGCACAGGGCATATTAGAGAAAGATTAGAAATGAATTAAAAATTTCTAATAATCAGGAAGATCTTTTAAGAGGAAGGAATAAAGAAAAAATGGTGCCTTTTCCCAGCGTGCTTTTTACCCGTATTTCTCCAAGGTGAGCTTCGGCAATTACCCTGCAAAGATAAAGTCCCAAACCACTGCTGCCGGAAGGGTCATTTTTTTTACTGATTTTCTTTTTCTTGTTGAAAGTGCGTTCAAAGATATACGGCAAGTCTTCCGGAGGGATCCCTTCCCCCTCATCGTGAACAGAAATAAGCACCCCGTCCTTTTCAATCATCGCGTATATTCGCACCATGCTTCCCGGCAGGCTGTGTTTGATCGCGTTATCAATAAGATTAAAAAAAAGCCGCCTTAAATGCACGCGATCACCTTTGATGGTAACAGCCTCTGCCGGCAATTGAAGGTCCATGCGGATATCTTTTACTTCTGACAGAATCTGACTTTTTTGATAAATATCTCTTAAAAACTCTGAAAGTGATATCGGTTCAAGCTGAAAAATTTGCTTATCATAAGTGATATTCGCGGCGATCAATAAATCATCAATAACCTGAATCATCTTCTCTGCCTCCATAATGCTGCTTTCAATGACTTCCCGATAACCCTGGACAGTCCGGTCCTTTCGCAAGGCCATCTGTCCTTCTCCCTTAATAACGGCTAAGGGAGTTTTCAGTTCATGGGCCATTTGCGCGGTCATTCCCGCCATATGTTTAAAGGCGGTTTCCAGTCTTTCAATCATTTTATTGAACGCTCTCACAAGAACCAACATTTCCGTGTCTACCTGAGCAATCTCAACGCGATGGGACAGGTCTTCATGGGTCATTTCTTCAGCTATTTCAGAAATTTTATATACAGGGCGAAGGATTTGATTTGCCAACAAAAGCCCTACCAAACTAAATAGCCCCACCACAACAAACATACTACCCAACATACCCCAAAGACGCCCCTTGAGAAATTGATTAACGGTTATCAGTGGCGTTGCGATCTGAATATAATAATGAGGTTTATCCCGTGCTAAGATCGTCATCTGAAGCGCCCGGAATTCCTTCCCTTCATAAGTAATGGTATCCCAAACCGGTCGGATATGAGGATGCATCGTAAACATCCTGGATAATTTTTCATGAATCTGATCCGGCATGTCTTCATTGGATGCAAGAACTTCGCCTTTCAAGGATAAAACAGAAACATAATCCTTATTTAAATCATACCTGTCAATGAGACGCAACCATTGCCTATCCGGCAGGTTAAGGTCCTGTCCCAGATTCACATCAAAATTTAAAACCTTTATTGCCGCATAATGAATATCCCCTCCGGGACTTTTGGTATCCTGAAAAGCTTTGATTGTTTTGGCAAGTTCAAGCGCTTTGACTTTCAATTCCGCGTCAAGATTACGCGAAAGAACATTCTGCAGTTGAAGGAAAAGATAAAAACTGTAAAAGACCAAAATGGCCCCCAAAATGACCGCCGCCAGAAGGCTCATTTTTAAGCGGATGGATTTCCATGGATTTATGAACTTCATACACTTTCCGGCTCCTTAAGAATATAGCCCACCGCCCTAACCGTGTGGATAAGGGGACAGGAAAAATCTTTATCTACTTTCGAACGGATATAATTAATATAGACGTCAACAACATTGGTGAACGCGGCCGACTCAACATCCCAGACATGTTCTATGATCATCGTCCTGGGCACAATCTCATTGGCATGTATCATCAAATACCGCAACAAGGCATATTCCTTTGACGTCAGTTCAATCGGCTTGCCGGCCCGCGAAACTTCCTGCGTAGTCTGATTAAGCACAAGGTCAGCAACCTGCAGAATAGCTGACTTATCCTGTTTGCTGCGCCGGAGAAGGGCCCTGACGCGCGCTAAAAGCTCCTCAATCTCAAAAGGTTTAGGCAAATAATCATCCGCCCCAAGGTCAAGCCCCCGGACCTTATCCTGCAATTTACTTTTAGCGGTCAGCAACAAAATAGGAGAATTATTTTTTTTCTCTCTCAATTCTTTACAAACAGCCAATCCGTCTTTTTTGGGAAGCATTATATCCAAAATAAAAAGGTCATAAAAATTGACCTCAGCCATCCTTAGAGCGTCATCTCCATCATGAGTCACGTCAACAGCGTAATGCTGTTCCCCTAAGGCCTCTTTGATAAAGGCCGCCATTTTTGTTTCATCTTCAACTAATAAAATATTCATTTTTTTCTCTTTAAAACTTTTCCCGACTATTCATCCTTTTCGTTCGATACAATTCCCCTGGCTTTATTTGTTCTACCACAGCGAATCTTTAATTGCAAACCCCCTTTTCCCGGCATTAAAAATACAATTGAAGTGCGAAGACTCAAAAAAAACCCGCCATCA
The DNA here is from genome assembly GCA_018399915.1 of Candidatus Omnitrophota bacterium. GTDB lineage: Bacteria > Omnitrophota > Gorgyraeia > Zapsychrales > Zapsychraceae > M55B153. The sequence continues at coordinate 58 of JAGYNW010000238.1, read as the reverse complement.
CGGTTTATTGTGACGACGGGTCAGATACTTATTAAATAAATTTGGCGGAGAGACAGGG
>JAGYNW010000237.1 GCA_018399915.1 Candidatus Omnitrophota bacterium | reverse complement strand
TTATCCGCGTTAAAGATATCTTCGGGGATAAGGGATGAATAAGCAAAAGGCAGGGTTCTACATAGGTTTTGTTCTGGGAATGTGCGTGCTTGCATTTTATTTTGGGACTAAGAAGGCAAATTCATCAGAACGTTATTCGGAAACCCGCTCTTTGATGGGAACATTCGTGCGCATAGATGTTTGCATGGCTGATAATGATGGAAAGATGGTAGAAAAGGCAGTCCGCTCAGCCTGGAAAAGGATGGAAGAAGTATCCATGTGCATGAGCGCTTTTAATCCGGAAAGTTCGGTTTCCCGTATTAATAATTCTTATTTAGAGCCTGTCGGTATAGAAAAAGATTTACACAACTTGATTCGTGAGGCATTCGCATTTAACCGCTTAACCGGCGGAGCTTTTGATATAACGGTAAAGCCATTAATGGAATTGTGGAAAAATGCCTATAAGGCGGGTGCTATTCCCAGTCGGCAAGCGATTATCGAAACACAAGAATTGATGGGAGAACAAAATATAAGGATTTTGGATGAGAGCCGGATCGCGGTTGCTGTTAAAGGGGCCAAGATCGATCTTGGCGCAATCGCCAAAGGCTATGCGGTGGATGAAGCTGTGCGCATACTTAAAAATGGGGATTTAAAAAATTTTTATATTGATGCCGGTGGTGATCTCTTTGTGCAGGGACATAATTGTGAGGGAAATTTATGGAAAATCGGGGTGCGTGATCCGCAGAAAAGAAGCAATATTATTGACATTATTGAACTGACAGACGCAGCGGTAACCACTTCTGGAAACTATGAGCAATCCTATGAGATCGAGGGAAAAAAGTATTCCCATATAATTAATCCGGTTACAGGATATCCTCAGGAAGAGGTTATCAGCGCCACCGTCATAGCCCCGACGGCCAGGGAGGCGGATGCCTTGTCTACCGCGTTATGTGTTATGGGTCCTGAACAAGGGACAACATTCTTTGATTCTTTAGGAAATGATTATGCCTGCTTGATCATTACATCGCAGGAAGATTCTGATGTCCTAATAAGAAAGAGTGTCAATTATCAAAAGTTTCAACTTTTAACCAAATAATGCAATACAAGGATTTTGATGAAGCAATATTTGGACTTAGTTCGATATGTTTTGGACAAGGGAGAGAGGAAAGCAGACCGCACCGGGACAGGGACTTTATCTGTCTTCGGATATCAATCTCGATATGATTTAAGAGAAGGATTTCCTCTTTTGACCACAAAAAAAGTTCTGTTCCCTGCGGTTGTAAGGGAGTTGTTGTGGTTTTTGAAGGGATCAACTAATATTAATGATGGATTGAAAGAATATACGCCGATATGGAATGCCTGGGCTGATGCAGATGGGAATTTGGGTCCTGTTTATGGATACCAATGGAGGAAGTGGGAAAAATTTTCTTTTGATCCTCTTACCGGGAGTTATTCTAAGGACGGTGTTGATCAGATATCAGAGGCCATCAAACTAATTAAAAAGGATCCCAATTCAAGGCGCATCATTGTAAGTGCATGGAATGTCTCGGATATTGAGAAAATGGCCTTGCCACCTTGTCACGCATTTTTTCAGTTTTTTGTTTCGCAGGGGAGATTAGATTGTCAGCTTTATCAGCGTTCTGCGGATGTCGCCTTAGGCGTGCCTTTTAATATTGCCAGTTATTCTTTGTTGCTTATGATGATCGCACAAGAATGTCGATTGGTTCCGGGGATGTTTATTCATGCTCTCGGAGATGCGCATGTTTATGTTAACCATATTGATGGATTGAAAAAACAATTGAGACGTGTGCCTAAATCGCTGCCTTCGGTTAAGATCGCGGATAAAAAAATATTTGATCTGACTTTTGAAGACATTGAGCTGAACGACTATGTTCACGATGCTTTTATCAAGTTCCCGATCGCTGTATAGATTTGTGAAAAAGAGGAAATAAACATGAAAAAAGATTTTAGTTTGGTAGCTGCGGTCGATGCTGAAAATGGCATTGGCAAAGAAGGTAAAATTCCCTGGAAGTTATCCGGCGACATGGCCCACTTCAAGAAAATGACAACGACCACGCAAAATCCTTTTAAAAGAAACCTGGTTATTATGGGACGTAAGACCTGGGATTCCCTTCCCGACAGGTTTAAGCCGTTACCGGAAAGGATCAATCTTGTCTTAACGAGCCAAGAAGCATATCCGTTACCAGCTACGGTGATCTCGTCTAGGAATTTGGATCAGGCCTTTGAATATATGAATCTTCACAATGAAGAAATCGAAAGCGTATATGTTATCGGTGGAAGACAGGTTTATCAAGAGGCTATAAAGCTTGCGCAATGCAAAGTATTGTATTTAACACACATATTTAAAAAGTTCGGATGTGATACGTTTTTCCCGGATTACCAAAAGTTGTTTCAAAGGGCCGAAAGCTCTGATTATAGGGAAGAAGATATGATAACCTATCATTTCGCTGTTTACCGACGGATTGAGAGCGGCAAAGGCTGTTGTTCCGAAGAGAATTGAGACTAAATAATTAGTTGAGTTTTCTTGCTAACCCTATAGAGATATGTTAATATAAAAAATCTCAACCTTCTTTCAATGATACAGGCATTGCTTTTGCTGTTCACGGCAGAATGATATTATGGGCCCCAAAACAAAAAATAAGAAAAAAATATTAGTTATCGATGATGATCCTTCGGTTGTCAGGATGTTATCCCTCCTTCTAGAGACCCGAGGATATGAAGTGGAGATAGCAAGTTCGGGAGAGGAGGGTCTTAATAAGGTTTCCAGAACCACAGATCTTATCCTTTTGGATCTGGTTTTGCCAGACCAAGACGGATTTGATGTCTGCCGCAAATTGAAGGAAGGCCGTGAGTCCAAGCATGTTCCGATTATCATTTTGAGCGCTAAAATTCAGTCCCGGGATATTGTTGAAGGTTTATATCTTGGCGCCGAAGATTATTTGACAAAACCTTTTGAATATGAAGAGTTGGTGGCCCGCATGGAAACGGTAATGAGGCGTTGTTCTATTTTTTACTCGGGCAATGTAGATTCCAAGGGCGAAGAGAAGATTATTGGTGAGCTAAAGAAGATCATTAATGAAGAGCTTATTGTCCCGTTTTTTCAGCCTATTTTTAGACTCAACCCATTCCAGTTGCATGGTTTCGAGGCACTTACGCGTCCTAAAACAGATTCTATTTTAGCTAATCCGGAGCTTCTTTTTAAAGCTGCGATTCAGTTTGGTGTTTATTCGGAACTGGAAATCCTTTCGTGGAAAAAAGCCGTTAATTATTCCAAGCAGTTCTTAAAAGATGAAAAACTTTTTTTGAATTGCAATCCTTATCTGGTGGAGTGTCCGAAGTTTCTAACAATTAAATCCATATTTGATAAAACGGATT
>JAGYNW010000236.1 GCA_018399915.1 Candidatus Omnitrophota bacterium | reverse complement strand
GAGCAGTAGAAACTGTAATGATTAGTTCAAATTTAATTGAAAAATATAAAAAAGGATTTTGGGTGGATGCGGCTAAACGCAAATTAGAAGCAATTAAATAACAATTATCAAAAAAATTGGGCTTTATGAATTTTGAAATATGGAAATATACCGATGATGACTGGAAACTCTTTCTTGACCGGGAAGACATCAAAAATGAAATAGTAAAATGGGAAGGTTGCAAACTACATTGCAATTATTTTTATGATGGCAAAGTCGATGGCTGGGATATCATTTTCCCGGCCAAACACCATAACCGCATTGTCAAGTTTATTCAAGAAAGACAAAAAGCCGAGGAGCGATAAAAGAAAAAAACACACGAATCTTAAAAAGAGAGCAGAGATGCTCTCTTTTTTTGGGCCTAAAACACTAAAAGTAGAAAAAAGTTGATTATTACACGAATCCCACCATTACAATATAGGAACTATTACCTATAATAATAACTAATACATAAAAAACAATGCGTAAACTCATCTAGGAAGTGAACTCAGTATGAAATTAACAAACATTCTGTTGTCTTACATGATAAAGAAAGTTGCCCGAAGCCATGGTTTTTTAGACCCCGCAAAAGTCATGGCCCAACTCAGCCGATTCGGACAACCATCAGAAATCATGGTGCCCACAGAACTCTTGCGTTCAGGAGCCTTATTGCACGCCCGTGGGCTGATCAATAGCCAGGCCATCCAACATAATCTTGATTGGATCTGGCCCTACTGGGTAAACCGGCAATTCGACCCTGAGGACAAATCATTTGTACCGCGTGCCTTTTCCGCAACCCACATTAACTTAACGCACCGCAACTGGACAGCGGTAGGCCTCCCTGACAAAGCTCACACACCTATTGCTGATCCGCGGGGGCTGATCACTCCTTTGTGGGACAGTTGGTCTATTGACTTCTGGATCTTGGATGCAGACAAAGACGGACTATACCCATCGAAAATAAAGACGGTAAAACAAGAATTGCAATGGAAAAAAGACCTTTCGGTCATTACTCACTCCCAGGAACGAGGAAAACATCTGATCTCCCGGGCACACGTGGAGGCAGATCAACAACAGACATTTTGCACAATTGATCTCAGAGCGATCAGTCAAAAAAATGGCTGGCTCATTATTTCTTTAAGGCCTTATAATCCCGAAGGAATCAGTTTTATTAACACGATCGAACAGCTTACGCAAAACCAGGGTTGGCTTGTAAACAATAAAACCTCTGTGCTCTTGTCCGAACCGCCACAAAAATACCAAATGTCTGAATACCTTCAAGGTGATGTGGCCAATACACTTTTTATGCCCTCATCAATAAATAAAATTTCCTGTCAAGTCGGGATGGCAACCGCAGCCGCACTTTTTGATTTAAAAACCAATATCCCGAAAGAGGTAACCGTACGGATTCCTCTAAAATCCAAAAAAAATACCCAAAAAGGCGATCAAAAAACAACGGTATTGATAGATGATCCCTGGGATAAAGCCCTGGCGCCAACCTGTCAGATTAATATCCCGGATGAACGGTTCCAAAATCTATTTGAGATAGGCCTGCGCACATTGGTCCTGCATACGGCTGATGAAGTGTTTGCCGGACCTTATACCTACAAAAGATTTTGGTTCAGAGATGCCGTATTGATAACGCATGCTTTGCTCTATGCTGGACTCAAAGAGAGGGCGAGCGCTGTTATTGAAAAATTTATCAAGTACCAAAAGCCTTCCGGATATTTTGCCTCACAGGAAGGCGAATGGGACTCCAATGGCCAGGTCTTATGGTTGTTGAAACATTATGTCGAGATAACCAATGAAAATCTTCCATCACGCTGGAAAAATGTCATTCTTAAGGCCGGACGCTGGATTATCAAAAAACGCTCAACCGATAACAATAAAACGCCGCATGCGGGATTATTGCCGTCCGGTTTCAGCGCGGAACATCTGGGACCGAGCGATTACTATTATTGGGATAATTTCTGGAGTGTAGCGGGATTAAACGCGGCAGCCTTTCTTATGCAAAAATTTAACGAACCTGATTGGGCTGAACGTTTTCACACGGAATCCGCATCCCTGACCGACAGCATTGATAAAAGCCTTGCCCAAGTGCGAGAACGTCTCGGGCAAGAACATATACCTGCATCTCCGTATCGACGCATGGACAGCGGCGCTATCGGCTCTTTAGCCGCCGGATATCCTCTGCAATTATGGGCCGGCGATGATCCCCGATTATTGGGAACCGTCGAATACCTGATAAACAACTGCCTGATCAAGGGGGGATTTTTTCATGATATGTCACATTCCGGCATCAACCCCTATTTAACATTACATATCGCGCAAGTCCTCTTGCGAAATGGCGATATGCGGTTCTATGATCTTATGGACGCCATCGCGCAATTAGCCTCACCAACAGGACAATGGCCAGAGGCGATCCATCCGTCAACCAAAGGAGGATGCATGGGCGACGGACAACATGTTTGGGCGGCCTCGGAATGGATTTTGATGATGAGGAATTGTTTTTTGCGAGAAGACCGTGATAACCATGTTTTGATCTTATGCCCGGGCGTTCTTCCGTATTGGTACGCGAAGCAAAACCACATTTCTTTCGGACCCGCGCCAACAGCCTTTGGAGACGTGTCTCTCTCAATAACATCACACAGCGGAGAACTTATTATTGAATGGAACGGTCACTGGCACAGAGAATCACCCCTGATAGAAATCCATCTGCCAGGCTTTGATCCTATAACCGTTCCTATGGATTCAGCTCCAAGATATGTCATAAAACCAAAAAATATTTAATAGGACTTGTTTTGAACAAAAAGCTAATTTGACGGAACATAAAAAATACCAAATCATAGTGATGATAAAAAAAATTCGTAAAATCAATGATTTATACCAGGAAGCCCAGTTTCTTCAGGATAAGAAGCTTGGTCATAATTTGATCCAAATATTTGCAGGAGACAAAAAAGGCACTCCAAAAGAAAAAAATCATCTGAACCTGCTAAAAAAATATTTTGGCAGAGAATTCTATTGTGAAGTCATTTATATTCTCACGCATAAACTGATTCCTGATAAAGAGCAAGCGGAAAAAATGTATGCAAGCATTTGTGAACACAAAAAGGCCTTAAATAAAAGATTAAAACGCAATGTCGGGATTGAAGTCGCGGCTCTGGACTACATGAAAAATGTAGAATCGGTTTTAGATACACCTGAGATCATTGAACGGGAAAAACTGATTGATCTTGCCACCAAAGCGATTATTGATGAGAACACCGGGGTTTATGACCGGGCGGCTTTATTTACAAACTTAAAAAATGATATTCAAAGGTCCAAACGATATAAACGACCGCTATCGCTTTTATTTTGCGATATTGATGATTTCAAAAAGATCAATGATTCCCTTGGCCATAAGACAGGCGACAAAGTCTTAAAA
>JAGYNW010000235.1 GCA_018399915.1 Candidatus Omnitrophota bacterium | reverse complement strand
AGAAAGAGAAAAAAGGAGAATAAAATGCCCAAATGGGTTGGTTGGCCTGAGTTAGTTATCCTTTTAGTCATCATTTTGCTTGTTTTTGGGGTGGGAAGAATTAGCAAAATTGCCGGAGAAATGGGTGAAGGCATCCGTGCTTTCAAAGATGGTTTAACCGGTGATAAGAAGGACGAAAAACAATCTGAGGAACAAGACTCATCAGAAAACAACGATCAATAAACCTTATTGTTTTTAGATGAAACTCTTTAACGTCGGCGCGCTTGAACTTGTTTTTATCCTGCTGATTGCTTTTATTGTGCTTGGACCTGAAAAGGCAATCAAGACAGCTGGTGATGTGGCGCGGTGGATCAGGGGACTGACCCGGTCAAAATTTTGGCAAGACCTTTTTTCCACTTCGAAAGAGATTCAAGATATCCCCAAAAAATTGATGGAAGACGCGGATATCAAAAACACCATTGCAGATTTAGACAGGTCCACGGGGGAGATAATGAAGACATTTCGTGAAACTGGCATGGGGATTGATAAAGAATTAAATTCGGACATGGGTGAAAACTCAGCGACAGAAAGCGTCGACAATAAAAAATCTGATGCGGTTTGAATTAGGGTTTGGGAAATGAGCCTTTAAATTTGGGACGGTTATTATTGATTTATTCAAGCATATGAAAAAAACGGTCTGGATTGATCCAGACCGTTTTGACTATCATAAAAGATTTTACTCTGTAAACAAACCCTTCAGATCTTCAATTTGATATTCTTTTCTTTCTCGAATGATTTCTCGCCCCTGGTCAACCTTGCCCCACAGGTTCCAGAAAATCAAGCCTACAATCTTGTCGTCATCCAAGTAAAAAATGGTTCCTTTTTTATAGGGTTCGATCCAATCTGAGAAGATCGTATAATCCTTGTTCATTTCACCTACAGCCTCATACCCAAGGTCAAAAAGATCGGAGTAAAAGAATGGCATGTGATCGTATTCTTCTTGCTCCCCGGTCATATTTTTTCCGGCTGTCAATCCCATTGTATTAGCGTTATCCTCATGCTCCACGCGCATGCGTTTGCCCAAACCTAAATTCTTGAAGTAGGCGACATCTCCGGCAGCATAGATTTCAGGATCGCTTGTTTGCAGATATTCGTTTACGACAATACCATCTGTGACATCAAGACCAGCACCCTCTGCTAAATCGATGTTGGGTTTAAGACCAATGCCAACAATGACGACGTCGAATTCTTTTTCCTGTGTCTGCTCTGTGTTTATGTTATGGTATTTGACTAAATATGTGTTGTTAGTTTTTAAAATTGAATCAACAAGGCGGTCATTAAGAATGGCCACACCCTGCTCCTGGTAATAATCATTTACGAATTTTGAAAGTTCATCCGGGAAGAGCAAACCAGAGATGCCGTTTTCTGGGAAGATCATGGTGACTTGTTTTCCATTTTTTGTGAGGGCAGCAGAAATCTCTGATCCGATAAAACCACCCCCGATGACGCAAAAAGTTTGTTTTGTTTTGGCAAGTTCTTTGAGTTCTTCGAAATCAGCGCGCGTCCGATATGAAATCACACCATCGGGAGAGTCAGGCATTTGGATTGGATCTCCACCGGTTGCGATCAATAATTTTTGGTATTTATTTTTTTCTTCATTATCTGTCAGAATCCATTTTTCATCTCGGTTTATTTCCTTTACCTGGGTTTCAAGGAAAATATCAACATCGTACTTTTCAATGGGACGCATGATGTCTTCAATATTTTTGCCGTTCCAAAGACCTTTCGTGAGGGGAGGGCGATTGTAAGGTTTGTATGGTTCCATTGAAATAAGGGCAATTGTTCCGTCAGGATCTATTTTCCGAATTCCCATTACCGCAGATGATCCTGTCATTCCACCACCAATAATGATGTATTTATATTCTTTCATAGTTCACTCCTTATGCTCATAATTTATGTTTAAAATTTTCTCCAACAATAACTTTTAATGATTCTGGTAAAATCCTGATTTCTACTGGGGTTTCTCCTATCGTATCCCCATCAGCCTGGGTTGGAATGGGTGTTTGCGTTTCAATTCGGCAGTAGTTAGAAAACTGGATATATTTCATGACATCGTTTCTTTCATTATTCTTAGTAAAAATTGAGAAAACAAGTCTGATGACATCCATAATATTAGTTGCGTTAATAATGAATAGATCCAATCGGCCATCATTGATTGCAATGTTATCTGACCATTTTAAATTTTCAACACCCGTGGACTGGCCATTGGTAATCAGCACTTCAGAAGCACGAAAGGTGATATTTTTATTGTCGTACTCCACAAAATAGCGATGTAGTTTGAGCCCTAAAAATTGTTGAATGAAATTTACGACGTAGGCAAAAATACCATACCTTTGTTTTTCTTTAGCCTGCGTTTTCTTCATAACCTTTGGTGTTATGCCGACGCTAATATTAAGAAGGCAGGACCGGTCATCCAATTTGATGGTATCCATCATTATTGTTTTTGGGTGATCGGCGGTAATCAACGAAAGCGCCTTTTCAAGATTTAAAGGAATTTGTAATTCCTGTGCCAGAAGGTTGCCCGTACCCAAGGGGAGAATACCCAGGGGTATTTTAGAATTGATTAATTTATTGCTGATTAGTGAAATTGTGCCATCCCCGCCTGCTGCAATAATAAGATCTGCTTTTTCAATAGATACTTTGTCGATTATCTTTTCAATGTCTTCACCAGGAACAGGAAATTTAATTATTTTTAGCGGTATGCCTTGTTTTTCAAAATGCGCTGTGATTGGCTCTAATTGTCGGCCTTTCTTACTTTGGCCCGAATCCGTATTATAAAATAGGACAACATTTTTATAGTTCGGCATTAAATTTAAAATATCCTCAATATTTTGCTTACCTAATCTTACTGTGTTCTTGATTATTTGTCATTATTCGCTGTCCTTATTCACTTACACATTCCTTGTGGGCGGTTTTTGAACAGAATTTCATATTAAATTTATCGTTTTGTCTTAAAAAATGTATTATTGCATAAGCTTTTTTGCAAAATTCGTTTGATAATAAAGTTAATGTTAATTAAATTTGGATAAAACCATTATTGACAATTTGGAAAAAGTATTATAATTGGGTTTACATATCAACCATATTCAGGAAATGGTAATGTCGTCACCAGACAATTATCAAACAGTTTATCAGACAATGAAGTCCATCAGTCTGCATCTCGATAATGGAGAGAAATCTCTGTTTTCCCAGTTCGGTTTATCGACATCCCGATTTTATGTTTTGAAACATGTTAATGATCATCCAGGAATTAATTACATCGACCTGAGTGAATTGATGTTATGCACAAAGGGAAATACGACCAGAATTATCCAGGGGATGTTAAGTGATGATTTAATATACCGGTCGGAAAATCCAAAAGATCGAAGGAGTTTCCAGCTTTATCTTTCAAAATTAGGTAAACAACTATATGAGGAGGTGAGTTTAGTATATC
>JAGYNW010000234.1 GCA_018399915.1 Candidatus Omnitrophota bacterium | reverse complement strand
GTCCTCGATCGCCGAGCCTTCCCTTAAAAATTCCGGATTGGAAACCACATCGTAATTCGGTTTTTTACCGTTGGCCTCAGGATTTTTACTCAGATAGTCCGCGGAGATTTTTTCTTCCAGCACCTCGTTCACGATTTTTTGGATCTGCCGGCCGGTACCCACCGGTACAGTGCTTTTGGTGACAATCACCTTGTATTCATCAATGCAGTCAGCGACCTCGCGTGCCACGCCAAACACATAATCCAGATTCGCGGTGCCGTCCTCTTTGGCCGGGGTGCCCACCGCGATATAGATGACCAGTGATTCATTGACGGCTTTTTTCAGGTCGGTCGTAAACGAAAGCCGTTTTTCTTTGGCATTGCGTTTGACCAGCTCTTCCAGCCCCAGCTCATAAATGGGCATAATGCCTTTTTTGAGATTGGCGACTTTCTTTTTATTGTTATCCACGCAGATGACATTGTGCCCAAAATCCGCCAGGCATGTGCCTGTTACCAGCCCGACATACCCGGACCCCACTACACAAATATTCATGGTTATCAATCCTTTCTAATAAATGGTTCCAGAAAACCTAAACAAATCTATTTAAAATTATAAAGAACCGAAGTTTATTTATAACTTAAAGATCTTTCAATGTATTTCTTTTAAACATTTTTCACGCGGCCCCCGCCCCCCGTCGCTAGTTACCCGTTACTCGCCTCTCTTCTCTCTTGCCCCTAACGCTTTCTGCCATTCCCAGGCGCTTTTTAAGGCGTCTGAAAGGCTTCGCGTTGTTGACCAATCCAATAGTTTAGCCGATTTATCGACATTTGCAAAAATTTTTTCAATATCCCCTTTTCTGCGTGGGCCGATCTTGTGTTTCAGCGTCATGCCGGTTGCCGCCTCAAAGGCCTTAATGATCTCAAACACGCTGTTGCCTTGACCGGTGCCGACATTGAAAACATCAAAGAAATTGCCGGTATCCTGGTTGTCCAGATATTGCAAAGCGCGGATATGCGCGGTCGCCAGATCAACCACATGGATATAATCACGGATACAGGTGCCGTCGGGTGTGTTGTAATCATTACCAAAAACCGTTAATTGTTCGCGGATGCCGGCCGCGGTTTGGGTCACAAAAGGCACCAGATTATTGGGGATCCCCAAAGGCAGTTCCCCGATCAGGGCCGAGGGGTGCGCGCCGATGGGATTAAAATAGCGCAAGGCCACGCATTTGATGGGGGCCTGACTTTTTACGTGGTCCATCAGGATGTCTTCACAAATTTTTTTGGTGTTCCCGTAGGGAGATTCTGCTTCCTTGCGCGGGGTTTCTTCGGTTACCGGTAAAGTCTCCGGCTGGCCGTAAACCGTGCAGGATGAAGAAAAAACAATATCCGCGCAATCATGCGCGCGCATGGTTTCCAGGAGGGTTATCAGGGAACCAAGATTATTGCGGTAGTATTTCAGGGGATCAGACACGGATTCCCCCACGGCTTTATCTGCCGCGAAATGAATAACCCCCGCGATAGGGCCTGCGGTCACAAAGACTTCATTCAATGCTTTTGGGTCGGTACAGTCCAGCTCAAAAAACGGGAGTTCCTGACCGGTAAGGGCGCGCAGATTATCAATCACCGAAACATGTGAGTTCGATAAATTGTCCAAAATTACAGGCGCGTAACCGGCGGCGGCTAATTCCGCAACCGTGTGTGACCCGATGTATCCGGCTCCGCCGGTGACTAAAATATTTTTAGACATGATCCTACACCCTTTTATCTGCTTTTTCCCGTTACTGTGTACTTGTAACCGTTTCTTTCAATTTACTCTTAAAAAATTCCAGCGTGGGTTTTAAGCCTTGGGCGCGGGAAAAACGCGGTTCCCATCCCAGGAGTTCTTTGGCTTTGCCGATATCCGGTTTGCGCTGCATGGGATCATCTTTGGGCAGCGGTTTGTAAATGATTTTGGAATCCGTACCGGTCAGGCGCACGATCTCTTCAGCGAATTGCTTGATGGTGATCTCATCGGGATTGCCGATATTGACCGGGTAGACATAATCGCTTAATAACAGGCGGTAGATCCCTTCCACCTGATCTTCCACATAGCAGAATGAACGCGTCTGTGACCCATCCCCGAATACGGTGATATCTTCTCCCCGCAATGCCTGGCCGATAAACGCCGGCAGCGCGCGGCCGTCATCCAGGCGCATGCGCGGCCCATACGTATTAAAGATGCGTACAATGCGGGTTTCCAGGCCATGAAAGGTATGATACGCCATGGTAATGGCTTCCTGAAAGCGTTTGGCCTCGTCGTAAACGCCCCTGGGACCGATGGGATTGACATTGCCCCAATATTCTTCTTTCTGCGGATGCACCAACGGATCCCCGTAGACCTCCGAAGTCGAGGCGATTAAGATCCTGGCCTTTTTGGATTTGGCCAGGCCGAGTAAATTATGTGTGCCCAGCGAGCCCACTTTCAGGGTTTGAATCGGCATTTTTAAATAATCGATCGGGCTGGCCGGAGAAGCGAAATGCAAAATATAATCCAGGTTTCCGGGCACATGGACAAACCGTGAAACATCGCAATGATAGAACTGAAATTCCTTGAGCTTCATCAAGTGATCGATGTTCTCCATGGAGCCGGTGATGAGATTGTCCATGCCGGTTACCAGGTAGCCTTCAGCAATGAATTTATCACAGAGGTGTGACCCTAAAAAACCGGCCGCGCCGGTAATGAGAATACGTTTTTTTTCCATAATTGATCCTTTAGTTGAATAGTAATGAGTGATCCGTTATTCATTGTTAAAGACGGGTATTCGGACTTACAGCCGCCAATACACAATGTCCGCGTCCCTCAGATGGCCGGGTTTAAGTGCGGATTTCACATCTATAATCACGCCTTTGCCGTTATCGGTCTTCAGATGGCGCGTCAGGTTTTCAAAACTCAAAACTTCCTTAAACTTCGTGTGATCGACCGCGATGATGATGGCGTCGGTCTTGATATTGACGTTGTATTTTATCAGTTCTATCGCGTATTCTGAGTGGACTTCGCCGGCATCAGCCAGAGGATCAAAGACCTGACAATTGATGCCGTAAGGGGTTAGTTCCTTGATGATATCCGGCACCTTGGAATTGCGGATATCCCCTACATTTTCTTTGAAAGTAATGCCTAAAATAAGGACATTCGCGCCTTTGACGGTCTTGTTGGCCTCTATAAGTTTTTTAACGGTTTGTTCCGCGATATATTTTCCCATGGAGTCATTGATGCGTCGGCCTGCCAGGATGACCTGCGGATGATAACCGATTTCTTCGGCTTTATGCGTCAAATAATACGGATCCACCCCGATACAGTGCCCGCCGACAAGCCCGGGCTGCATTTTGATGAAATTCCATTTTGTGGCCGCAGCCTCCAGCACGGCATTGGTATCGATCCCCATTTTATTGAAGATGATCGCCAGCTCATTGACCAGCGCAATATTGAGGTCTCTCTGGATATTTTCAATAACTTTAGCGGCTTCGGCACATTTGATGGATT
>JAGYNW010000233.1 GCA_018399915.1 Candidatus Omnitrophota bacterium | reverse complement strand
GGTTCTAAACAAAACAGTCTGTGGGGTATTAACTTTTATCCTGAGCTTCAGGGGGACAATTTTGTTGAGTTTGATTCAATGATTAATTTACGTCCTTCTCAGGGGAATATGACCAGAGGTGTTGATTCAAAAGATATACAGGTTACAATCCTGAAAATTATAAACAAGTGGGTGAAACGATGAGCCCGCAACATAAAGGACTTGCCAGCGGCCGTTGGGCTGAAATGCCATTAGCAGAACAAATGGCAAATATCGGCAGCGAAATTAGTAGGGCCTTGAATTGGCAAAAAAAAGGAAAAAAAGAGTTGTCCATAAAGGCGCTGAATCGAGCTTTGGAACTGCTAGATATGACAGTTTCTTCAATAAAAGAATACTCTAAACTTAAAGAGCTTTTTAGAGTCAGAGAAGCTTTGGTTGATTTCTTTTATGGGTCAAATCAATTTGCTTCATCGGAATTCTTATGGCGGAAATATTTTGATCATTTTGTTTATTTAGCAAGAAAGCAGATAAATGAAAAATAACTAATAAATGGAATAAATGGGTTTGACCCCATTTATTCCCCATTTATTCCCAAATTTTAACCCGCATGGTTGCCCCCCCCATATATATGTTATACTACGTAATATATTAGGAAGAATTTACTCAGTTTATAGATTTTTATCCTTCCCATTATAAATAAGCTATGAAAATACATTGTTTTAAGACAATATCGCGAATCACGGCTTGTTTTGTCATTCTGGCCTTTACCACAAGCCTGATCATCTCGCCACAGATGGCTAACGCTCAAAGTGTGCCTAATCTTCCACAGTCTGGGGCGATGTTAACCCCCAGCCATAGCTTTATACCTCCTTATTTGATCGGAATCACTGTCAATCCTGAGAATCCATTTCGTTTCAATTTTATTGTTGATACCGGCAATTCAAATATTGAAGGTGAAGAATTACGAAGCGAATCCAATAAATTAATTAGATATTTTCTCGCAACAATGACAATCCCGGAAGAAGATTTATGGGTGAATTTGTCTCCTTATGAAAGAGATCGAATTATCCCCGATGAATTTGGCAAGACGGAAATGGGGAGGGATTTATTGGCCCAGGACTACATTCTCAAACAGTTTACCGCTTCGTTGATGTATCCAGAAGATGAAATTGGAAATGATTTCTGGGATAGGGTTTATAAGAAAGCAAACGAGCTATATGGAACAACTGAGATGCCGGTTAATACCTTTAATAAGGTATGGATTGTTCCTGATAGGGCTGTTGTGCATGAACATAATCATTCTGTTATGGTTGTCGATACACATTTGAGAGTTATGCTTGAGGAAGATTATTTAGCGACCAGCAAGAATTTAGACAATAAAGAAATGGGCACAGACCAACTTGTCAAACAAGATGTTGAGGCACTTAGTAATGCATATTTATCTGTTATTAGGGATGTCCTTATCCCAGAGATAGAGAAAGAGGTGAATGAAGGTGAGCATTTCGCTCCCTTGCGTCAAATCTATCATTCAATGGTTCTGGCAACGTGGTACAAAAAGAAGCTAAGGAACAGCCCCCTTAATGCGGTTTATGCTGATCAGAAGAAAGTAGCAGGTGTTGATGTTGATGACAAAGAAGTCAATCAAAAGATTTATGATCAATATATCGAGGCATTTAGAAAGGGTGTATATGATTATATAAAAGAAGATTATGACGAGGCTTCACAGCAAATTATTCCAAGAAAATATTTTTCAGGCGGATTAGATTTAACGGGACAAGAATTTGTTCAAGGGCAAACACAACAGCGGAGAAAAGCCGGGGGTCTATATAATTTAGAAACAGATTTGCGGTTTACATCGGATGCTGGCGAGGGTGGAGCAATGGGCCGTTGGAAGTATGAAAGCACATCCTTTGATCCGCAAGCCGGACAATTAACATTACATAATGCAATCCGCATTCCGAGAAGAGATGGAGCTGTAGAGGAGGAGTTTTTAATCCAAGGAGAGAATAAGCCTAGAGATATTGTCCTTCAAACCAGAGAATTTAGCGAAGAAGAAAAGAGAAGATTAGCGGAAACAAAAATGGAATTGGGAATAAGGGCTGTTCCGTTTAGGATCATTGCCAGAGATAATTCAGCAATGAATAATCGTATATACGGATTTGCTGCCCATGGTCATGGCTTTTTACGCGAAGACATTTTAACTCAAGGAACCAAAGGGCAAATAAAAGAAGCGCTGGACCATGAGGCTAGGGAATTATCGGATGCTCTGCATGTCAATATTCGAGAAGAACAGTTTCAAGGAGGCCTGCGGGAGCTCATTACAATCTTATCGACTAAAGATAAAGATGAGGGCTTGTCATATTTTAAAAAGCGAAGCAGGGTTTGGTCTGCTTTAGATAATGAAACGCCCGTCATTGAAGAAAGCAGTGAATATGGCGCCCGATTATATTTTTTAGGTCATGGTCTACATATGTATATAAGCATGTCAACGGGAGGGCATCAATCTATCTATGTCTCAAATATGGGAAAAAATCACGTAATTCGAGGTTATACCTATGAGGGTGAAAATCCTGGCGGAGAAATTCTAATCGATGAAACCGATAAAGAATTATTGCGGTCCCAAGTAAGACAGTTATTATCTCGTTTAAGAAGCGACCGAGGAATAGATGAGTTATTAAGAGTTGTTGAAAAAAATGAAGCAGAAACAGCAAGAATGGACGCTTTGAAAGCGAAATATGCCCGTGATGTTGTAACTGATGAAGAAGAAAGAGCGAAAATATTAGAAGAATTAAATCCTTTGTTTGACATTGATTTGGAAGAACTTACTTCTGGGCAAGTAGATAGAATACAGCAATTAGTGGCAGCTTTGGGAAATGATCCAATTTATACCGCAGAGAAAAAACATCCAGATGATTGGCCGACAAATCATGGTATGGATAGAAGCATCTATAATATTAAACAAGGCGATGTTCTGTATATCCAGTATGGAGTAATGAGCAGAGATAATGAAGAAGAGGTTTTTGCTGAAGTTGAAGGGCAGATTCAGGAAGTTCCCCGTTTTGGCGGGAAGTCTGTCCTTACAATGGCCGATGGAACAGAAATAAATCTTAATCAAGTAAGAGAAATCATTGTAGATAATGGCCGTGGAGGTCATTATAAGGTTGATAAAGATGCTGGCGGCATGGATCCATATTTTTTCTTGATGGGAGGACATTTACAGCGCGAAGTAATTCAAGGAGATTTGCCTGATGGGGTAGAGGTTCAACAGGCAGGAGAATATGCCTATGTTCAATGGCCAGGCGTTGATAAATATCTACCGGTCAAATTTATAACAGCGAAAAAAGTAACCAAAGAAGACGCTTTTCGAACCCTGTTAAGATTAGACTCGAATAAATGAGAGGATTTGCTAAGATGAAGGCCTCAACAAGGAGGTCAAAAAATGGGCGTACGCAAAAAATGGACATCAGAAGAAAAGCTGGCAATCGTGCTGGATGGATTTAAAGGGCGCAAAGTGCGTGAAATTTGCACAG
>JAGYNW010000232.1 GCA_018399915.1 Candidatus Omnitrophota bacterium | reverse complement strand
GGATTTCTTTTTACAAGGGTATTCAGATATTAGCCGAGTTATTTCTAAAAGACTATCAAGTAGAGCCCAAAAAGCCTTTGACAAAACCCAATAAAACCCTATAATGAAACCATGACACAGAATAATATTTATAATGTACCACAAACAGCAAAACTACTCGGTGTTCATGAGCAAACAATAAGATACTGGATAAAGAAAGAATGGATAATTCCACAGTATGATTATCGCAACTATCCTGTCTTTACTGATAAGGACATAAAGAATATCGAAAAGTGGCGCAAGACATTGAGGAGACCATGAGAGTAGCATTATATACAAGGGTTTCAACTGAAGATCAAGCGAGGGAAGGCTTTTCTCTTGAAGTACAGAAAAATTTTCTTTTAGAGTATGCTAAGAATTCCAAATGGGAAAACTTCTGTAGCATTGCCGGAAAAGATATTTATGAAGATGATGGATTTTCTGGAGCCACCATGGATAGGCCTGCCTTTCAAAGGCTTCTTTTTGATGCCAGAAACAAAAAGTTTGACCTTCTTGTTGTATACAAACAGGATAGATTAAGTAGAAAACTTAAAGACTTACTATGTGTTCTTGAAGAACTCGAATCTTTAGGAATAATGTATAAATCTGCCACAGAACCTTTTGATACAACATCAAGTGCTGGCAAACTGTCTATTCAGCAGTTAGGTAGTTTCGCTGAATTTGAACGAAACAGATTGATTGAAAGAGTTTTTCCTGGCATGGTTGAGGGAGTAAAAAAAGGGCATTGGCAGGGTGCAAGATATACCCCTTATGGATACGTGCTGAACAAAGAAACAAAAAAGCTTGAGATAAACATAAATGAAGCGAAGATCGTCAAAGAAATCTTTTCACTGTATCGCAGAGGAAAAAGTACTTCGCAGATCGCGGAGCATTATTACAAGCTCGGCGTCACGTCAAGGTCAGGAACAAAGTTTTACAACAAGTTCATATCGAATATCCTTCAAAATAAGGTATATATAGGCACACTGGTCTGGAACCGCAGGCGTTATGAGCAGAAAGAGAAAACAAAAGATGGTTACGGCAAAGGGTATAAATATGTAAATAATGATGCTACTAAAATTATCGAAGTCCCTAATGCGCATAAGGCCATCATATCCGTTAAAGACTTTGAAGAAGCTCAAAAGCTTCTGAAAAGAAACCGCAGCAACAGTGTCGTCAAATTCAAAAATAATGTCTATCATCTTTCTGGCGTCCTTAGATGCAATGAATGCGGCAAGACTTACAGGGGATATATGGCTACTACAAACCACAGAACTAAAGAAAAGAAGGAGTGGTACAGGTGCTCTTCTATTGGGGTATATTTTTTGAAATGCAGTTCAAAATCCATTGTCGCAGAAGACATCGATAGGCAGGTGTGGGAAGTTCTCGATACTATATGTCAGAATCTTCACGTGCTTGAGGAGCTAGGGGATGCGGTAAAACTGAGCGCAGCAGAACCAGAAGAAAGCCTTGTTTCGGAGCTTGAGGAAAAGGAAGCGGCCTTATACAAAAACCTTGAAAAACAAAAGGGTCTTTATGAGGTCTTTTCTGAGGACAAGATAAACACCTCAATATATAAGGAAAAGGCAGAGCTTCTTAGCAATGAAGAAAAGAGGCTAAGGTCAGAGATAAAACTTGTCCAGCTTAAGATTCTTGACAGCCGGAATTCTATAGACATTTTCAAGGAAACGCAGGATTTTTTACTTAAACTGAACAAGACCAAGACAAAGGAAGATTCGGATTATGCCATAAAGACATTTATGCGGATCATTTTCAAAAACATTTACATACAAAATAAAGAGATAGTGAAGATGGATATCAATTATCCGTGGAAGCTATGCTATGAGGAAGGTTTGAAATGTCTGAACCAGTTGAAAACAAACAAGAAAGAGACAAAAAAGACAAGCCGGGAAAAAGTATACTATTGGTTACCTACGGCTGTCAGATGAACGAATACGA
This sequence comes from Candidatus Omnitrophota bacterium, assembly GCA_018399915.1. Lineage (GTDB taxonomy): Bacteria > Omnitrophota > Gorgyraeia > Zapsychrales > Zapsychraceae > M55B153. The sequence goes on along the minus strand of JAGYNW010000232.1, from coordinate 1,545 downwards.
CAGTGAGCTGATTACGACCATTCTTACGGATGCCGGATACACTGTCACAGCGGCGCTGGATGAAGCCGAGATCGTGCTGTTAAACACCTGTGCGGTGCGTGAGAACGCCCATCGCAAAGTATTCGGCCATATTCACGAGATGCGCCACGCCCATAAAGATAAACCGCTTTTGTTCGGAATCCTCGGCTGTATGGCGGAAAATCTTAAAGAAGATTTACTGAAGGATAAAAATCTGGATATCGCTTTTATCGCAGGGCCGGACAGTTACCGCAAGCTTCCTGACATCATCCATGAGGCCTTAGGGCAACAATCCCAACCCTACGCGATCACTTTAGACAATATCGAGACTTACGACGGGATCTATCCCACCCGCAAAAGCGGCATCAATGCCTGGCTGGCGGTCATGCGCGGCTGTAATAATTTCTGCACGTTCTGCGTGGTGCCCTACACCCGCGGCCGGGAACGCAGCCGCACCCTGGAGAGTATCAAAGATGAAGTCAAAGACCTGGTCGCCCACGGCTGCCGGCAGGTCACCCTTTTAGGACAAAACGTTAATTCCTACCACTGCCAGGGGATTGATTTCGCGGACCTGATCAATGAGATTGCCGCAGTAAAGGGGCTGAGCCGTATCCGTTTTACCTCGCCACACCCTAAGGATTTTTCCGAAAAACTGCTTACCACCATTGCCGATAATCCCAAGGTCTGCAAGCACCTGCATTTTCCGCTGCAATCGGGTAGCACCCGGATCCTGAAGAAGATGAACCGATCTTACACCAAAGAAGGGTTTCTGGCGCATATCGCCAAGATCCGCAATATCTGTCCGCAAATGGCCTTATCCACGGACATCATTGTGGGTTTTCCTACAGAAACCGACGATGACTTCGCCGACACAGTGGATGTCATGCAACAGGTGCAATTTGATTCTGCGTTCATCTTTAAATATTCTCCACGCAAAGGCACCTTGGCGCAAAAAAAATATCCGGATGATATTTCCGAAGAGATAAAAACCGCGCGCATTGTTCAGCTCAACCAGTTGCAAAAAAAGATCTCGCTTGCGAAAAATCAGGCATATGTAGGCCGGCAACAGGATATTTTGATCGAGGACATCTCAAAAAACTTAACCCGCGGCCGCACAGACAGCCATAAAATGGTCAGCCTGCCGGGCAAACCTGAACACCGGCCCGGCCAAGTAATCACAGTGACGATTACCCAGGCCTCACCCCACGCCTTAAAGGCCGGCAACGAATAATCATCGGCTAAAATCTTTTTTCCTGTCTTGGAACCTTGCATGTGAGAGTATTTGCGGACATTTCTATTTTGGATAAACTCAGACATTTCTTTTTGGCTTGAGATGTCCATTCTTTCAGAGAGTAAAGGAACAAGGTATCCACCCCAGCCTGAGAAAATTGATATATTTAACTAAAGGCGAATTTGAGTTTTTCAAGAGGTTAAGAGAAGATTTTTTGAAGAGAGCGGCGAAATTTTCAAGGAAGCCGCGAGAAAGCAAGAAAGAAATCTCTGCGAAGTCCGTAGGGCGACGATCTT
>JAGYNW010000231.1 GCA_018399915.1 Candidatus Omnitrophota bacterium | reverse complement strand
GCGGAACTGCGCTGGAACATTTATGATTAAATTCTTTAATCCATTTAAAATTTTTAAGAACAAAAAAAAGGGAAGGGCAGGAAACTGTGTTCCTGCCCTTCCTTTTAATCTTACAAACTCCTGTGCTGATCATAAAAAGGCGATGCCCAACCACTCCTGGATAATCGGTGAAAATTTAACCACGACCGGCGTAAACACAATACTGACCATACTCATCAACTTGATAAGGATGTTGAGCGAAGGCCCGCTTGTGTCCTTGCAGGGGTCACCGACGGTGTCCCCGATAACCGCTGCCGAATGCACAGGATTGGTTGACCCGTCTTCAAGTTTTTTCCCGCCTAAGTTGCCTTTTTCAATATACTTCTTCGCATTATCCCAGGCGCCACCCGCATTATTCAGCATCGTGGCCAAAACAAAACCCGCGGTCAATCCGCCGGATAATAGCCCGATAACACCAGGCACACCCAAAATCAAACCGGTGACCACAGGCACCGCGATCGCCAGCAAAGACGGCACGATCATCTCTTTTTGCGCGCCTAAAGTGGAGATCTTCACACAGCTGGCATAATCCGCCTTTTCCGTGCCCTGCATGATCCCGGGATTTTCTTTAAATTGACGTCTGACCTCATTTACCATGTCTCCGGCGGCCCGGCCAACGGCTTTCATGGTCATGGCACAAAAGACAAAGGCCATCATCGCTCCGATAAACAGCCCGCATAACAGTAAAGGATTCATCAAATGCGCTTGATACATATCAATAAAATCCAGAATTTGCAGACGGCTGGCGCTTTCATAGGTCACGTCCGCGGATCCGATAGAAAAAGTACCGGTCTCTTTAGCAAAATTGCCGACCCACATCTTGATCTCTTCAATATAAGCCGCGATCAGGGCCATAGCCGTTAAGGCCGCCGAACCGATGGCGAACCCTTTACCTGTAGCCGCAGTCGTATTTCCCAAGGAATCCAGGGCGTCTGTCCGTTCTCTGACCTCAGGAGGTAAGCCTGCCATTTCAGCGTTGCCCCCCGCATTATCAGCGATGGGCCCATAGGCGTCTGTCGCCAAAGTGATCCCTAAGGTCGAAAGCATTCCGACCGCTGCGAAACCGATGCCATAAAGTCCCATTGAGAAATCACGGAAACCGCCGGCAAAGCCAAACGAAAACAGAATGCCAAGAACGATAGTGACAACCGGCCAACCCGCAGAATACATCCCGGTAGCTAATCCATCAATGATAACCGTCGCCGGCCCCATTTTTGCTTCGGAAGCCAATGATTTGGTCGGTTTATAATGATCCGAAGTAAAATATTCTGTGCTTTGTCCGATAATAACCCCCGCGATTAATCCCGCGCTTACCGACCCGAAGATCCCCCAGGTCACGACGCCGAATTTCGCCAGCAAAGCCACGGCAACTAAAATAAAGACCGAACTGCCCAATGTGCCCAGCAAAAGGGCGTTCAAAAGATTTTTCGCAGTAGCCTCTTCCTTACACCGAACCAGGAACATCCCCAGGATAGACATAAAAATCCCCAAACCGGCCACGATCATCGGAGCCACCACATACTGGATACCCTGAGACATATCATAACCAGGATCCGCGTAGAAATTCTTTGCCGCGATTGAAGCCCCGATAGCGGCAGTAGCCAGGATCGACCCACAATAAGACTCATAAAGGTCAGCTCCCATACCGGCAACATCCCCTACATTATCACCAACATTATCCGCGATCGTTGCAGGATTACGCGGATCATCCTCAGGAATACCTTCCTCGACCTTACCTACCAGATCGGCTCCGACATCCGCGGCTTTAGTGAAAATCCCACCCCCGACACGGGCGAAAAGGGCTTGGGTCGAAGCCCCCATACCGAACGTAAGCATCGTAATCGTAATATCCACGATCTTTTTGGCCTGGGTTGTGCCTGCGTGAACAAGGTCCATGCCGAACAAATGAAAACCATTGGCCATGTGTTCTGCGGTATAAACTAACTTATCCAAAATAATGTACCAAAGGCAAATATCCAATAAACCAAAACCGACTACGATAAGGCCCATAACCGCGCCCGAGCGAAAAGCCACTTGCAGGCCGCTGTTCAAACTTTTTTGAGCTGCGTTGGCGGTACGCGCTGAGGCATGGGTCGCGGTCTTCATCCCTAAAAAACCGCAAAGCCCTGAGAAAAAACCACCGGTCAAAAAGGCGATGGGAACAAAGGGATTTTGAATCCCATTCAAGGCAAGAAGTAAAAAAACAACAAACAAAACAGCAAAAACAATACTGACGGATTTGTATTGCCTGTACAGGTAGGCCATCGCCCCTTCACGGACATATCCGGCAATTTCTTTCATGGTTGGCGATCCCTCATCCGCGGCCATCATCATCTTGTAATAGGCCAGAGCAAACCCCAAAGCAACTAAACTTCCCAAAGGCGCAATCCACCAGATCAACGGTGTTAAGTTTACATGCATAAGATCTTTCCCCCTCTTGAATTAAAATTAATTAACACATCTAAAATACTTATCCCAGGTCTGCGGCTTAAGCACAAAGAATCATCCCTTACAAGGTTTGGTCCCATGATTGGCCTTTTTAGACCTCCAGTTCAATTTTCCTCTTCTTTTTTTCTTACTCATAATAAAATCCTCACACTATTGATGTTATTAATAATATATTTTCTTTAATTTAAGTGGTATGTTATACCGTAATTCCCTGAATTAATCAATCAAAAAATCTACAGGCCTAAAAATCCGAGAGAACCGGTTCAAATTCATCCAGGATATCCGCAACAGGGGAAAGATCCGCAACCGTCCTGAACGGGTTCAAGGCCTCAACTTCTGCCCGGGTACTTGAGCCGGTCAAGACCGCGATGGTCCTTATCCCCGCCCGATTTCCTGTTTCCACATCAACGGTCATATCGCCCACATAAACCACCTCTTCAGGCTTTAGGGAAAAATGCGCCAGCATCGCGTATAGGATATCTGGCTGGGGCTTGGCATTCGCAACCTGATCAGCGCTAAGAACATGGTCAAAAAAACCGTCCATCTTCAAATGTTCCATGATAATGCGCGTAGACCATGCCGGCCGATTCGTTGCCACACCCAGACGATATCCTTTTTGTTTCAAGGTGATCAGCAATTCTTGGGCCTTGGGCAAAAATTGCGTACCTAAAGGTAATGCCCTTTTGTGCTCTTGCCTATATAAAGCCTGCGCCCCGGGGATATCTTCCCGGTCAACAAATGCCTCCAGGAGACTCTGCTCACCCCACCCCACATTCCTTTTGATCGTCAGGTCCTGCGCAGGAGGATACCCCATTTCTTTAAGAACAGCATTCAATGCCAGACAGACCGCCTGATAGGCGTCGACCAATGTCCCATCCAGATCAAAAATTATCAGTCGCCCTTTATTGCTTTGCATTTACGCGCTTTCTATTGAAGATTTTTCTACAACCTTGTCAACGTGATTTTCTATAATAATCTGGCCCGGATTGACAACGCCACCGGAAACAATAAACTTAAAAGCTGATTCAATATTAATATCGGTAAAA
>JAGYNW010000230.1 GCA_018399915.1 Candidatus Omnitrophota bacterium | reverse complement strand
CCGGCGAAATATCAATTAATTTAAATTCGGTAATAATTTTTAATTATGTATATAAAGAATTGTGTCCATTTTTCATGCCTCATAGCCGGGGTTTTCATAATAACCCTCCCGGGGTACGCGCAGCAGAAACCCGCACTTGCGGAAACACTTGATTTCTTTCAAGACGGCTCGGTTGTTCCCCCCACAGAAAATCTCCGCGTAAAAAAACAAGGTCTTTATCGCATCTTCAGAGATGATAATTCCTTGAAATCCGAGATCATGCTTACTGACGGTTTCGCGCAAGGGATCCAAAAAAATTATAATCAGGAAGGGGTGCTTGAAGCTGAAATACATTACCAGAAAGGCCTAAGGCATGGACCCTCAAAATTATATTATCCTGATGGGAGGCTGAGGGCGATATCTCGTTTTACTGATGGCGAGCGAGAGGGCCCGTTTAAATCTTATCATGAAAATGGAATGCTTTATGTTGAAGGCGAATACAAGAACAACAAGATTGAGGGTGCTGTCATCACGTATTACCCTAATGGAAATATTTTTATGACGGAAGTTTATCGAGATGGGATTGCGCATGGCCCTGCTAAAGTTTATCATGAAAATTCCCGGCTGATAAGTGAAGGGACTTATGATAAAGGTCTTAAAGAAGGGCTTTTTAGGGATTACGGTGATGATGGTCAGCTGAAATACGAGGTTTTCTTTGAAAAAGGCAAGATGTTAAACTCTGTCCGTTATAACCAGGATGGGACGGTGGTGACTGAACAGGAACAATGAGCGCAAAAATCGTCAATACTAAATAAAATGTTATTTCCTGAAAGAAAGCTCTTTCAGGTTTTTTTATGATATAGTAAAATTATTCAAGGAGAATTCGAAAGGTTGTATTTTGAGCCAAATCCCAAAACAAAGCAACAAGTATATTTGCATTCATGGGCATTTCTATCAGCCGCCCAGAGAAAACCCCTGGCTTGAAGAAATTGAACGGCAAGATTCTGCCTATCCCTATCATGATTGGAATGAGCGTATAAGCGCCGAATGTTATGCCCCGAATTATGCGGCCCGCATATTGGATCATACGGAAAAGATTATTGATATTGTTAATAATTATAAACGGATGAGTTTTAATTTTGGTCCTACCCTTTTATCCTGGCTGCAAAAAAATGAAAGGGACGTTTACGAGGCAATTATCTCATCAGATAAACAGAGCCGGGAAAAATTTTCCGGACACGGATCAGCAATCGCACAGTGCTACAATCATATGATCATGCCTTTGGCTAATCATCAGGACAGGATCACACAGATAGAATGGGGAATAAAGGATTTTGAATACCGTTTTGGCCGAAGGCCTGAAGGGATGTGGCTGCCCGAAACAGCTGTGGATTTGGAAACTTTGGAATTATTAGCGGATCAAGGTGTCCGCTATACCATCTTGGCTCCCAATCAGGCCCGTGGAATAAAAAACATACGGACGAAAGAAACCTTTGATGTTTCGCATTCTCGCATCGATACTCGCCGGGTTTATCTGTGCCGATTACCAAGACAAAAATCTATTAACATTTTTTTCTACGACGGGGACATTTCTCAAAATGTGGCTTTCGGAGGGCTGCTGCTACATGCGCAACATTTTGCGCAAACTTTATCCGGTGCTTTTTCCGATAGCCAAGAGCCACAGATCGTCCACATATCAACAGATGGGGAGACCTTTGGCCATCATCATAAAATGGGGGACATGGGTTTAGCTTGCTGTTTTAATTTTCTAGAAAAATATCCTCAGATTAAGCTTACCAATTATGCGGAATTCCTTGCGCAATTTCCTCCTGAATGGGAGGTTGAGATCTTTTCCAATTCATCCTGGAGTTGTATTCATGGCGTTGAACGTTGGCGCAATAACTGCGGATGCCAGACAGGTGGTCATCCGCATTGGCATCAGAAATGGCGAAAACCATTGCGCGCCGCATTGGATTGGTTGCGTGATGAAACGAAAACGCTTTACCTTAAAGAGGGTTCAGGGTTATTCCAGGATCCCTGGAAGGCCCGCAATGCCTATATTCCCGTGGTTCTTGAAAGGACGGAAAGATCTATTAATAATTTTCTCCATGCGAATTCTCATCGACAATTTAGTGTTATTGATAAGTCGCGCGCGTTGAAATTATTGGAAATGCAAAGGCACGCTATGCTGATGTATACAAGCTGTGGATGGTTCTTCGATGAAGTTTCTGGCATTGAAACCGTTCAGAATTTATATTATGCTGCACGCGTGATCCAGTTAGCCGAAGATTTAGGCGCCAGGGATATCGAAAAAGCATTCATCGAGAGGCTTCAAGCGATCCCGAGTAATATTGATATTTATGAGAACGGGGCTAATATCTACGAAGCGCTTATTAAGCCGAATATTTTGAATTTTGAAAGGGTGGCGGCGCATTATGCGGTTTCTTCTTTGTTCGAGGATTATTCTGAGGATTGTGAGATCTTTTGTTTTTCAGCTAAAAATAAAATGAACCAAAAACATGAAAAGGACCGATGCCGTTTGTCTTTGGGTAAAGTGTTGATCCGTTCCAATATTACCTATGATCAAAGGGCCTTGTGTTATGCGGTTATTCATATCAAGGATTATGATATCCAGGGCGGGGTTAAAGAAATCACGGATGATAGGGATTTCATCCGTTTCATTAAAGATGTTAAAAATGTTTTTCGAAGGGGAGATACGGAACGTACCAAAACCTTCATTGAAGAATTTTTTCCTGAAGGCAAATATTCCCTTAAACATTTATTCAAGGATGAACAAAGCAAGATTCTTTATCAAGTTTTGGATGAAAATCTTATTGGCATTGAAGAGTCATTACGGAAAATCAAAGAATTCCATGCGCCGATAATCAAGATTGTAAAAGAGCTTCATATTCCTTTACCGAAAGTGCTTTCCAATACGGTATCTGTGATGGTTAATACGGATATCCTACGGTTAATTTCTAATAATCCAATCGATTTTTCCGCGTTGGAGGAAATGATCGCTGAAGTGATCGAATGGAATTTGGAGATTGACAGATTATCATTAGCTTTTTCGATCCGAAAAAAGATTGATTTGTTGATGATCGACCTATTGAACACGCCTTTACGAAAGACTGATGTAATAGCGACTGTATCGCAGCTTTTGCGTTGTCTTAAGCCATTATCTTTGAATTTTGATTTTTGGCGATCACAAAATGCCTATTTTTCTTTATCTCAAGGCCCCTATAAAGATATCAAGAAAAAGGCAGAGAAGGGGAATGCGCGGGCCTTAGAATGGGTGGAAGAATTTGAAAGGCTTGGCGAATTTCTTAATGTGAAGATCCTGCCGTAAAATTTCAGATGAAGAATTTTCATTGTCATCAAAATTTTTCTTGAATTATGTTTAATATTATTCTTGACTTTTATTTTAATGTATGTCAAACTTTCCCATTGTAAAAGTTAACATTACGTGTCATTCTGAATTTTTGTAACTTATTGTTAAATAGAGCATAAGGAATTTTTAAGTGTCTGGGACTCAATTAAAACGGCTTCGAAAAGTTTACAACTATAC
>JAGYNW010000023.1 GCA_018399915.1 Candidatus Omnitrophota bacterium | reverse complement strand
TTGAAAGAGCCCCCAGAAGATCAAAAAACACCCCTCATAAAATTGATCCAAAGACAGGATGCGCGGATGCTGAATCTGTTTGATCAAATTGCGGGCCCTTTCGATCGGTCCGGCCACCAGCTGCGGAAAGAAGGCCACGAATAAGGCAAAATCCCAAAAATCCCGGCAGGGTTCCACTTTCCGCTGATAAATATCCAAAGAATAACTCATTGTCTGAAAGGTATAAAAAGATATCCCTACGGGTAAAATAATATTTAAGGATTGAAATGACACCGGAAGGGCGGATAAGGACAAAAGCTGGGTCAGGCTTTCCACAAAAAAATTGCAGTATTTGAAAAAGCCTAATAGTGTCAAATTGACAATAATGCTGATCCATAAAAATCTTTTACGCGTAGCAGCATTATCTGATTGGGAAATTTTTAAGCCGCAAAAATAGTCTACGCCTGTGGAGATCCAGATCAAAGACAAAAAGCGCCAGTCCCATGCCGCATAAAACCAATAACTCGCCAAAAGCAGCCATCGATTCTGTTTTTTATGATCAAGGAAAAAATAGGTGGAAAAAACAACAACAAAAAAGAAAAGAAATGTATATGAATTAAAGATCATAGAGCTGACAACTCTCTTTTGGCAAATTTTTAAAAAAATTAGAGGGTACTAATAATATAACTATAGCAAAAAGTCCTGGTCATGAAATCATAATTTGTAAGATAATTTAGTGCGTGCTCCCGGCCGGGCGCAAAAAAAATCCTGTCTTCTTAAATGAAGACAGGATATTGAAAATACAAACCAGCAAAATAAGACGGGGCAATCACACCATAAAACATCGTGTGACAGACCTTTTTTACATAAACCGAAAAACTTGGTGGGCGATGAAGGACTCGAACCCTCGACCCTCTGAATGTAAGTCAGATACTCTAACCAACTGAGCTAATCGCCCCCATGTATATAATAAAGACCTGATTTTCTTGCTAATGAGGATTGATAATACTATAGATTAATTATTCTGTCAATAGTTCTGTCTATCCCGCCAGGGCACCGACACGTCCCAACAAGAAGACCATAACAAACAAAGCAACCGTCTCAATAATCCCCAAAACCATCATATAATTACCAAAGCCTTTTCCTGTTTCCGCCAGGGCATCGGCTGCACCGGCACCGGCTTTTCCCTGCATCCACGCGGACATACCCATAGCGATCCCTCCAAAAAGGCCGGCTCCCCAAAAATAATGGCCATCTGCCGCTGCCGTCGCGATACGTCCCATCAGGATCATCCCATAAATCGTCTGCGATAAAGGCGCCCCTACAAAAGCGACCAGCATAAAAGGAGCCGCCTTGCTTTGGGCAAAACACTTTTTCCAGGCACCAACCGATGCCATGCCTGCGGCGCCGGTACCTAAGGCCGACCCTATCGCCGCAAAAGAAATCGCCGCGGCCAAACCAAAATCTTGAAACTGCATTAATACCGCATTTTCCATACAAATAACTCCTCTCTAAGAATTGATAAAAACAATGTTTTACGAGACCTCTTGTTCCTTACGGAATGGATTAAATCGGAATCCAGACCACTCCAGGTTCAAGTGGCTCGATGAAAATTCTAATATGTTCAAACGGATACCATGGACCAAAATTGCCAAACCTGCCAGCACCAAGTTCACAACATGAAGAAGGATCACCCAGCCTATACTCATACCATTAGCGGCATCCGCGACCGCGACCGTGGCCAGGCTGACCGCGTACAAACGGATATAGGAAACCACATCTGTAAAGGAATTGACACCATTAAGAAGAATATCGCCTAATCCCGGCCCAATAGCTTTAAAGATATTCTTTTGCGGTTTGGTGAAGAACAAGACCAAAACCGCGCCAATCCCGAGGAAAAAATAACTTACCGAAATCATCGGAACCCCCAAGACCAAAAATTTCGCCACAGAATACATGCCCCAGATGATCAACATCCATCCGATATCACTGAGGGCCTTTAAGGAAGGATATTTGAGGATACTGTTCCACAAATGCGCGATACTCAAATGAACAGTCCCGATCAAAAAACAAAGGATCTGGAAATTCTTGTCATCAACCAGCCAGGGTACCGCGGGTTTCAAGGACGACGCTATCCATTGTTGGCCAAAAAAGGTTCCGGTCAAAAGACCCCAAATAATTGTGCATCCGCATAATAAATAGACTAAAATAAAATTTGTAACCGGTACCTGTTTTTGATCCTTGAGCAGCTTCACATGAACGGCCCCAAACGCAAGCAAAACCAGCATTCCATAGCCTGCGTCACCGACCAAAATACCGACAAACAAAGCAAAGAAGACTAAAAAAACCAAACTCACATCCATCTCCCGGTACCCGGGCAAGACATTAATAATATTAAAAACCGGCTTGATAATACTGACCCATTTGGGATTCTTCAAAAGGGTCGGCACCTGATCCTCTTTTCCAGGATCTTCTATGATAATGCCCCATTGCTCCTGTTTAGCCCCATGCTCCAACCGGGCTGTTTCTCCTTGCGGACAATAACCCCGCAGCAAAGATAAGGTTTCATATTCCTTCATGCCTTTAGACGCCTCTTCAAACCGCAATTTATTCGTATGCTCTTTCAGGGCCGATTCAAAAATCTCTAAAAAGGGAACAAAATCCAGCAACTCACTCTCAATATGTTCGATCTCTCTCTGATCATGATTTTGTTGCGACTTCATCTCTGATAAGCTCAAAGATGGAAGCGGTAGCGAAGGAAAAGGCAACTTCTTTCCCCGCGGAAAAATTACAAGGTACCTGCGGACACCTTTATATGAGGTCAACTCCTCGGCATATACCCCTTCGGGGATTTCCAGGCCCTCTTTCGCACTGGTCTCACATAAACGGACATGAAAACCCGTTTGTTCAATCTGCTGAAAATCCTTAACATTAAAATCGCCCCAAGATTCCCATTGGTTGATCTCGATCTGGCGCCTTACGATATCTTCCTTGATCTGTTCTATCTCAGAAAGCAGAAAGAGCACCTCTTGCCCTTTTTTTACAGGATCAAGATCCCGGTTCCTCAGTTCCTTTTCAACGAGCCAAACCTTCTTCGCCTTCTGCTCTTCCTGTTTCATCCTTTGCTGCAAATAAACACAAACGTTGCGCAACATATTAATTTCGGCTCGCAAGTCACTTATTTGTGGCGCTGCCAAATCTCCCTGATGTTCAATATGCAATAAGCCTAAATCCCGCACTTTCAGCAAGGCTGATGTCACATCTTTCTTCTGAACAATGATATGAATTTTTTTCATAGGAACGATCATATGGCCATCGCCTCTCTGACTTCGATCTTTTTCTTCGCGACTTTCGCTATGCCGACCGCGTTTGCTTGCTGATCTCCTAAATAGATCCTTATCCGGCGGATATTTTCACTGCATTCGGGGATCTTTACCTTTTCAAAAAGATTAACCCTTTGCGTGGTGACCCGCAACTCCTGACCCAATATAGAAATCTCTTCTTTAATAAATTCAGCCTCAACCAATAATCTTGAAAGATCCCTAAGCTTTTCAATGGCTTCATCAACCCAAAAAGGCGTAATATACAGATCATAAATAGCTTCGGGGAAATGCACATCCTGGAAGATCTTTATCTTCGCCCCGGCAATATTTGTGGTTTCGCTGATAATCTTTTCAGGCGTGACCCAGGAGGAAAGCTCTTCAGGGGCCTCTGCCAACACACCCACCCAGTCATCAATTTGCTTTTGTTGAGATTCCAAGGCAGACTCTTTCTGGGCCAATTTCTTTTTCGCTTCCAATATCTTCATCTGCAACTGTTGCTTTTTAAGTTGCAATGTCGGCAAATAATGCTGAAATTGCTCCAAAGCGTCCCTTTGCCTTTTTAATTCGCCTTTAGTGAGCTTAACTTTTGCCAATGAATTATTCCTTTTCCTTTTTCGGCCAATATTGGTGGATTAAGGATTCTTTCATGCCGATTTCTGTCTGCTCAAAAATATCAGCGAGAATGCTCCAGCCTCTATCGAGAGCTTCTTCCAGCGGAATATTGACCGCAAGGTCCATTAACTCGGATTCAAAACGTTTTCCATATTCCAGAAGTTTATTATCCCAGGAACTCATTTGAAAACCCATAGAATGTTTTTCCTGCGCCTCGCGGTAATCCGCGTAAAGCTGAATCATCTGATCCATAATACTTCGATGGTCACTCCGGGTATCCCCGTTAACATTTTGTTTCAAACGGCTCAGGCTCCCAAACGGTTCGATCCTGCCCCCTTTAAGATAAAACTGCCCCTCGGTAATATAACCTGTATTATCCGGAACCGGATGGGTAACATCATCGCCGGGCATGGTAGTAACCGCTAAAACCGTGATCGAACCGGCTGTATCAAAATCCACGGCCTTTTCATAGCGCGCAGCCAACTGACTGTAAAGATCTCCGGGATAGCCCCGGTTTGAGGGAATCTGTTCCATTGTAATCGCTATTTCCTTGAGAGAATCCGCAAAATTCGTCATATCCGTCAACAAGACCAATACTTTCTTTCCTTCAAGTGCAAATTTTTCAGCTACGGCCAGACACATATCCGGGACCAAAAGGCATTCAACGGTTGGATCTGAGGCCGTATGGATAAAGAAGATCGATTGTGACAATTTTCCCTGTTCTTCCAAGGTGTCTTTAAAGAACAAATAATCATCATATTTCAACCCCATGCCCCCCAGGATGATCATATCAACCTCGGCCTGCATAGCGATACGTGCCAAAAGCGGATTATAAGGTTCGCCTGCGATCGAAAAAATAGGCAACTTTTGGGACTCCACCAAAGAATTGAAAATATCGATCATAGGAATACCCGTGCGTATCATATTCTTAGGTACGATTCTCTTGGAAGGATTAACAGATAACCCGCCCAGGTCGGTCATGTTATCGGTCAAACGTGGCCCCTTGTCCCGGGGCTCTCCACTTCCGGTAAAGATACGGCCTAAGAGATCTTCAGATGCCGATACCTGCAAAGGATGCTTTAAAAACCGCACTTTATCATCGGTGGAAATTCCCCGGCTTCCTTCCAGAACCTGCAGGGAAACTTTATTGCCATCCAGACGGATAACCTGAGCTAAGGAAGTCCCATTTTGGGTTTTTACCTCCGCGATCTCGTTATATCCCACATCCCGGGCTTCGACCGTAATAACGTCTCCCACTATTTGTAAAATCTGACTATATATTTTTTGCATGTTCCTTTCCCTTGTTTGCGCCGATTCGATTTCGTATATCTTTTTCCTTTTGTTTGAAGTCTTCCGATTGAAATGCCACAGTATTCCAGGTAATAAAGACTTGCCTTAACTCCTGAAAGAATTTCCGAGCTTCATCCTTGTCTTCAAAGGAGAACTCTTTATCCAGGATCTCCGCAATAAGATCAAAAACATATTTTTGCCGTTCTTCGGAGGTGGATTCATCCACTTTATCAAACGCGTTTTGCTGTAAATAAACAGCATCAAAAAACTCACCTTTCAAATAAGAAATGAATTCTCCGGTCGATGTGCCTTCCTCGCCAATAACCTTCATCATCCGCTCGATCCTGTCGCTGATCTTTAATATGGACACACCTTTTTGAACCTTTTCGGCGTCAATAAAACTCGTGTACTTACTCCAACTTTCCAAGGGATCAATAGATGGATATTTTCTGGCATTCGCGCGTTCCCGGGATAATCCGTGAAAGGCACCCACCACCTTTAAAGTAGCCTGTGTGACCGGCTCCTCAAAATTTCCTCCGGCAGGAGAAACAGTCCCCCCGATCGTAACCGATCCTTGCGAGTGATCCCTTAATTCCACCAAACCCGCGCGCTCATAAAAAGAAGCGATCCTGGATTCCAGGTAAGCCGGAAAGGCCTCTTCCCCGGGGATCTCTTCCAATCTCCCGGACATCTCCCGCATAGCCTGAGCCCATCGTGACGTGGAATCAGCGAGCAATAAAACATTCAACCCCATCTGACGATAATATTCGGCCAAAGTTACCCCTGTATACACGCTGGACTCACGGGCCGCCACAGGCATAGAGCTTGTATTGCAAATAATGATCGTACGTTCCATCAGACTTTTTCCTGTCTTCGGATCAATCAATTCCGGAAACTCCTCCAAAAGTTCGACGACCTCCCCGGCACGCTCTCCGCATGCGGCCACCACAACGATATCCACCTCCGCGTGACGCGATAAAAGATGTTGCAACACAGTTTTCCCTGCGCCAAACGGACCCGGGGTACAAAAAGTACCGCCGACCGCAACCGGGAATAAAGAATCAATAATCCGGATCTTTGTCACCAAAGGATCGACAGGTTTTATTTTTTGATAATAGGCCTTGATCGGCATTTTAATCGGCCAAACCTGCACCATGGTAACAGGATATTCTTTGCCTGCTTCATCCTTGACCTTGGCGATAACATCCTTCAGCCGGTAAGGCCCCTTCTCTTTGATCATGCTGACTTCTAATTCTCCTTTAATATGGAAAGGAGTCATGATGCGGTGTTGAAAGATCTTTTCCGGCACCGTGCCCAATGTGGTTCCGGAAAGCACCTTATCCCCTTTTTTTACCTCCGGGGTAAATTCCCACTCAGACTCCATCTCCAAAGGCTCTAAATAAGCGCCCCGCTGCAGAAAAAACCCATGCTTTTCGGCTATGCGCGGCAATGGATTTTGCAATCCATCGTAAACCTGGCCTAACAGACCTGGTCCTAATTCCACACTTAATAATTCCCCGGTAAACTCCACATCATTGCCCACCTTAATGCCAATCGAATCTTCAAATATCTGGAGGTCCGCCCTGTTCCCGCGCACGCGAATGACCTCTGCCTTCAGTCGTTGTTCCCCTAAAAGAACATAGGCAACCTCATTCTGCATAACTTTATCTTCAAAGCTAACAGCCACCATATTGCCATTAACCCCAATAACTTTTCCCAATCTTTTTTTAGTCACAATAGTTCTCCTTAATCTAATTAACGCGCTAACTCATTTCTTGAGTGACCGCTTCCACTTCTTGACGACTTTTCTTCACGATCTCATTAGCCATATCATCAAAGGCTTCTTTGCCTTTAGAAGAATTAAAGGCATCGTATCTTTCCAAAATTTTCAACTTCAAGGCGTAACTCATCAGGAATTCAAAATCAAAATAATGGCCGACAGAAAGGTTATCCAAAAATTGCCATTGCACATAATCCATCATCTTCTCTGCGCTTAAAGGATTGGCTGATTTAGACGCGTGTTCGATTACTTCCACAAAATAGGGTTCCGGATAGCGGGTACCCCGCATGTAAGCGTACGGATCTTTACTGGTTTTTGCGGCCCGATAAAAAACCATTTCATTTCGAAACTTCCGCACATTCTCAACCCATTCCTTATAAAAGGCGTTATTTGTGTCCACGGGCCGGGCATCGTCTTCAAGCAAACTCCTGACCAGAGAAAAATCCTGCGGATCCATCAGTCTCTGACAATCAGACAGAAAAACCTCTTTGGAAAAAGGCAATTTTCCTTCCAGGGAAAGCATAGGCAAACTTGCCGCGAAATAATAATACTTGTCCATAAACACTCACTATCCTTTTCAGAACTAATTAAATATATCTACTGGATAACCGCCTTTTTCAGGATCTCTCCTACATGCGCATTAAGATAATGGCTCAAATATTCCGCCAAGCTGACATCGGTAAAATCAAAACACGACCGGCCCTCGTCATAAGAGATCGTAAACCCTTTCCCGATATCCTGTGAAGACTTAAAGGTGACCGGCTGTTTCATCTTTTTCTGCAGCTTCGCGATAAAACCCTCTTTCAGAACTTTCAAATCTTTTTCAGAAAGGACGATCTCCACGCCGGATTTCTCTTTCACCGTTTCTTCAATAACCTGGGTTAATATCGCAACCAATTTCTCTTGATCCAGAGAATCCCTGATCGAGGACTCCATAATTCTGCCTAACATTTCTTCGATCTTCTTCCTTAAAGAGAGAATCATATCCCGGGATGCCTGGGCCAAGGCCATATTAGAAGAATCCTCAAGTTTTTTTACATCATTCTTTGCCTCAGCAAGGATGCGCTCGGCCTTTTGTTTCGCGCTTTCAATGATCTTATCCGCGGTGGCCTGGGCCTTTTCCTCGATCTCCTTGGCCTTTGTATCCGCGGCTTCAATACCTTCCGACCTGATCTTATCTATCAATTCTTGAATTTGTGGGGACATAATGAATCTCCATGTTTTTATGTATTATCTTATTAAGATTGTTTTATCACGTAAAACCCTAATAAAACAAACTCTCTTCTATGACAAAGCTTCCTGCGCTTGTTGGATTTCATGCAAAATATTCTGGGCTGATTGAAGAGGATTATCGGCTTTGACAATCGGGCGGCCTACAACTAAATAATCGCTGCCATCGGAAATGGCGCTATAAGGAGTTGCTACTCTTTTTTGATCACCGGCATCAGTACCTTGAGGACGGATTCCCGGGGTTACGATAACCAATTCATCCTTGAATTCCCGTCGTATCCCTGCCACCTCATGACTGGAGGCAACAATGCCATTGAGTCCGGTTTTCTTCGCTAAAGCAACTCGTTGCAAAACGATTTCGCCTATGTTATCTTTTTTTTGCTGACTTGTCAATACTGTTATGCCCAGTAGAAGCGGCGGCGCGACCCCTATTTTCTGAGCAGACTCCTGCGCCGCGGAAACCGCGCGGGTCAACATCTCTTCTCCTCCCGCGACATGAACCGTGCACATGAATAAACCGCGATTCGCGCGTATTTTTTCTTCATTCCCATCAACGATCTTATGCACTTCCTGACTTAAACCAACCGCCGCGCTGACGGCATTGGCCACGGTATTAGGGATATCATGATATTTCAGATCTAAAAAGACTTTCTTTCCTTTTGCCATCAGGTACCGCACGATCACCGGACCACAGGCCGTGAACAATTGACTGCCGACTTTAAAGATCTCGACACTTTCTTCTAAAAGGTCCACTAAGACCCGGGCCTCTTCAAAAGTATCCACATCTAAGGCGACAATTAATCCTCCTCTTGACTTAACAGGCATTTTGTTTTCCTTTTATTCTTTGATTAATGAGTCTATGACGGCCTGGATATCCTTGATTTCCTTTTCCTTCATATACCGCTGTATGCCCTCTAAAACCTCATAGGGAGCCTGCGGATTTAAAAAACTGGCGGTCCCTACGGCAACCATGGTGGCTCCGGCTATCAGAAATTGCAAAGCGTCATCGGCATTGGAAATCCCGCCCATGGCAATAACAGGAATTTTTACTCTTTGCGCTGTTTGATAGACCATATGCAAAGCGACGGGAGTGATAGCCGGGCCGCTTAATCCTCCGGTAAAATTACCTAACTTCGGCCTTAAAGTGTTAACATCAATCACCATGGCGCTAAACGTGTTAATCATACTGACAGCATCTGCTCCCGCGTTTTCAGCTGCTTTAGCCATCAGGGAGATATCAGTGACATTCGGGGTTAATTTGGCAATAATAGGAACTCGGGCCATCTTTTTAACCGCTTTGACCACCGCTTCTGTTGCTTTTGCATCCTGCGCGATTAAGGTTTTCTTCCCTAGATTCGGGCAGGAAAGATTTAACTCGATAGCCGCAACTCCCGCATGGTTTAATTTTGATGCTAAAAGGATAAATTCCTCCGCACTTTTGCCTGAAACACTCACAATAACCGGAACTTTCAGTTTGGCGTAAACAGGCAGTTGCTGCTCAATAAAGGCATCGACTCCCAAATTCTGGATACCGATCGCGTTCACCATCCCCGCCGGTGTTTCAACAATCCGGGGGGCCGGATTCCCTTCCTGGGCCTTCAAAGTGATTGTTTTCGGGGTAATGGCTCCTAATTTCTTTATCATTTTAGCATCATGATATTTTTCCAGGTACCCAAACGTGCCTGAAGCCACAGTCACCGGATTTTCAAATCTTACTTTCCCGATTTTTACAGATAAATCCATTACCTTCCCTCAAACATAACCATTATTTAAAAAAAACCATATGAACGCCCATGATCATCAGTAAAATTCCAAAAGCTTTTTTTAAACTTGCTTCCGGAATGGCCTGCACATAGTGAGCCCCAAGGTAGGCCCCGAAAAGACAGCCTACGGCCACAAAAACCGCCATCTTCACATGCACATGCCCTTCGCTCCAATAGCGTAATGCGGATAATATATAGATGGGTGGAATCATGACCGCTAAAGAAGTACCTTGCGCTTGATGTTGTGTTAATCCAAAAGCCATAACAAAAACAGGGACCATAAAAAAGCCGCCTCCGATGCCAAAAGCCCCGCCTAACATTCCTGTAATCAAACCAACAAACAAATATTGAATAATCATATCCGCCTCTCCTTTAATTAAGATCAAAATTCGTTCAAGTCAAAAACAGGGCCATCCTTGCAAACGGTTTTATACCCTGTCTTTGTTTTGGTTGCGCACCCTAAACATACACCAATGCCGCAAGCCATAATTTCTTCAGCAGAAACTTGTCCCTTCAAATGATTGGGATGAGCAAAGGCAAGAACAGAATCGATCATTGGCTTTGGTCCGCAAGCATAAATAAAAGTCTTTTGCGTATCTATAGGGATTTTTGCATAAAGCTCCGAGACGCGGCCTTTTATCCCTTGCGTCCCATCATCTGTAGCGATATAGACCCGGCAGCCATTATCTTTTAAGGAACGCATCGGCAAGATCTGTGTTTTCGTTTTGGCTCCATACAAAAGGGTCAACTCATAATTCTTGTCTCTAAGATAATCGGAAAGCATAAAAAAAGGCGCGATCCCAATCGCCCCCGCGATCATAACCACATTGCGGGTGCCCTTGGGAGGCATGCAAAAATGGTTGCCTAAAGGTCCCAAAAGATCAAGTTCATCGCCTGCTTTCTTTCGAGATAAAATTTCTGTGCCCCGGCCGACAACCGCGTATAGAAGCTCCAAATGCTCTTGCGCCCGGGAAATACTGAAAGGCCTCCGGAAATAAGGGTCAAGCCCCTCATTAACACGGACGTGCACGAATTGCCCGGGCCGGGCCTTTCGCAAAATATCTTTTTGTTCCAGAATTAACCGGTAATGACTCGAACTGACCTTTTTATTTGCAATAATTCTAGCTTTCAATTGAATCTTTTTCATAGGCGGGTTGTTTTTTTATCAAGATCTTTTTCGCAATAAAAGCCAGGCCCCCAGAGCAAACACAATAGCGGCATTAACTAAAATCACAAAGGTTAAATACATATTCATGCTTCCAAAAATGAATGTTTCCTGTAAATATTCCAGACAAAGCGCCAAAAGTGGCCAAGAGAACAATCCGCGTTTTTCTTTCGTACTAAAGGCTTGTTCCCAGTTAAAATAATCGCTGTACTTAATTTTTTTCATTTTTTTAAAGGAAGGAAAGATTCTTGGGACTTTCTTGCAATATGTTTCATATTCACTTTTAAATAATCGTGTTAACAATTTTTCTTCTTTCACAACTTGTTTTCTGAAACGCAAGTAAAACATGATTGCGAAAAGTGGCAAAAAACAAATCGGCCACAGCATCAAAATGAAGCCTACTCCTATAAAAAAACTTCCCAGGTACATCGGATTTCTGACCAAGGCATACGGCCCGCTGGTTACTAGCTTCCCGCCCTTATTGGAATATGACTTTTTATGTCCACGGGAAAACATCCTTAATAAAACACCCTTAAAAATGAAAAGAAAGCCGAAAAAATCAAGAAGATTATCCCACAAAAGACTTTTAATATATAGGGAAGGAAAAAAGTATAACACACCTGTTAATATGATAATAAATGACAATAAGGAACTGTCTATTTTAATTCTTTTTTTCATAAGATATCCTTCAAAATAGTTGTATTAAATTAAATAATCTTATCACTATTAAAGAAGTTGCGTTACGCATTCTTTAATCTTCGCCTCTGCTTCCGTTATATCTTTTACCTTGATCATTCCGTCTCTGTTCCAGCCTCCCAGGTCAAGGATGGGACGCTTGTATACCATGCCATAACAAATCTCACAAAGGGTGCCATGACTTCCAGGCAAAGCAATAATGATATCGGAAGAACAAGCCACCATTGCGTTACGGGCATATCCGATAGAGGTCGGCAACGCAATATCGATATATGGATTAGCATCTGTTTTGTCTTTCCCTGGTAAAAGCCCGATCGTTATTCCGCCGGCATCTTTTGTCCCTCTTGCAGCATGCTCCATTACTCCACCTAGCCCGCCACAAACAAGTATTCCTCCCACTCTTGCTACGATTTTGCCAACATTATAAGCTATCTCTTCCACTTCCAAGGAACAATCATGCCCCCCAATTACCGAAATAGTTATTTTTTGCCTACTCATTGCTTGTACCCTTGCCTTAAAAATTCAAAAAACACAAAATATCTCTTTAGGCTTTGGAGCCTTTTTTAATGATTATCCACAAATTGTGTATAACTTGTGGATAATTATAATGTTAGAAAATTGGTTTGTAAATACAATCTTTATTTAATCTACTGCCGATAAACGATCTTTCCTCCACAGATAGTTGTTTCCACCAGACCTCTCATTATCCTTCCGATAAAAGGAGAATTCTTCGATTTGGACAAAAAGGCCTTTGCATCAACGACCCACTCTTTTTCAGGATCAATGATAACGATATCCCCGTCATAACCTTCTTCAATTTTACCTTTGTTTGCCAATCCCAAGACCTTTGCGGGATTCAATGACATCTTCTCGATAAGCTGGGGCCAGGAAAGTACGTTAGCTTCAATAAGCTCTGTGACAGCCAATCCTAAAGCCGTTTCTAAACCGATCATACCAAAAGGGGCATGATCAAAATCCACTTCTTTATCTTCCGGCGTATGCGGGGCATGATCGGTAACGATACAATCGATTGTGCTGTCTTTAAGCGCCTTTTTTAAAGCAGCCACATCTGCGCTTGTTCTGAGAGGAGGATTGACTTTTAAATTCGTGTTAAAACTTTTCAGCTCATCATCCGTCAAAGTAAAATGATGCGGACAGACTTCAGCGGTTATCTGAATACCTTGTTTTTTGGCTGCGCGCACCAAATCGACCGAACGCCTCAGGCTGATATGGGCGATATGGATCTTAGCGTTAAGATAATGAGCGATCTCAATATCACGGGCAATAATCACAGTCTCGGAAATACCCGGATCACCCTTTAGACCTAATACGGTCGAATTCTTGCCTTCATTCATTACCCCATCGCCGGATAAAGCGGTATCCTGACAATGATTAATAATTAAAAGACCTGTCATCCTCGAATATTCTAAAGCCAGCCGCATCAATTTTGAATTCAAAACCGAGCTCCCATCGTCACTCAAAGCCAAACACCCCGCCTCCTTCAACTCGAACATATCCGTTAATTCTTCATTTCTCTGTCCCTTGGTGATTGCCCCGACCGGGATCACATTGATGGTTCCCACTCTGGCGGCTTCCTTTAAAATAGCCTCAACGATCATACAATTATCAATAACCGGATCCGTATTGGGCATACACATGATTGTCGTAAATCCGCCTTTTGCGGCTGCCTGCATGCCGGTCTCTATAGTTTCTTTATCTTCCCGGCCAGGCTCTCTTAAATGCACATGCATATCGATAAACCCGGGAGCAACATATTTGCCTGACGCATCTATCTGCTTGGCAACTTTTTTTGTGAGGGCTGTCCCTATCTCAATAATCTTTCCTTTATCGATCAAAATATCAGCTTTCTGATGACTGATCTTATCCGCATTTACAATAATTGCATTTTTTATTAATAAAGCCATTCTTAACTCCTCAATAATATTTTTAGGTCAAACTCTCTTTTGTCCCTAAAAGCAGATAGAGAACCGACATCCGTATAGCCACCCCATTGGTAACCTGATCTAAAATGATTGACGACTCGCCGTCCGCGATCTCGCCTGAAATTTCAACCCCCCTGTTGGTTGGTCCCGGGTGCATGATCAAAAGATTGCTTTTTTTCTTTTTCAATTTACTCTTGTTGATACCGAAATGTTTCGCATATTCAGCCAAAGAAGGCAAATAAATATTATTTTGCCTTTCTTTTTGAATCCGTAACATCATCATTACATCGCTGTTCTCAATAACCTCATTAAGATCATAAGTCACCCGGACACCATGGTCTTCAATACCGACAGGCATCAAAGTTGATGGCCCACAAAGAGTTACTTCTGCCCCGAGTTTTGTCAACCCCCAGATATTAGACCGGGCCACCCGCGAATGGAGGATATCCCCGACTATGCCGATCTTTAAGCCTTCAATCCGCCCCAGTCTTTCCTTGATGGTAAACATATCCAACAACGCTTGGGTGGGATGCGCCCGGCAACCATCCCCAGCATTAATAATCGAAGGTTCCAAGGCTTCCGCCAACACCTTGGGCACGCCGGCGCAAGAATGCCTGACAATGATCGCGTTGACATTCATGGCTTCAATATTTTTTGCCGTATCTACGATCGTTTCCCCCTTAGTCAAGGAACTGGTACTGGCCGATATATTGATGGTATCTGCCGAAAGCCTCTTGGCCGCCAGTTCAAATGAAATACGGGTCCGCGTTGACGGCTCAAAGAACAACATGACAACCGTCTTACCCCTTAAAGCCGGAACCTTTTTAACATCTCGCGTTGAAACCTGTTTAAAGGATTTAGCTGTTTCCAGAATCTTCTCGATCTCTTTTT
The DNA here is from genome assembly GCA_018399915.1 of Candidatus Omnitrophota bacterium. Lineage (GTDB taxonomy): Bacteria > Omnitrophota > Gorgyraeia > Zapsychrales > Zapsychraceae > M55B153. Next base: position 637 of record JAGYNW010000023.1, on the reverse strand, counting down.
TGCTCAACTCCTGTAAATCCAGGAGATCATGCTTGGTCCATTCATCCATGATTATTTGCCTTTTGGTTCAGAATTGGTCCTTTTACGGATTTTTACCTCATCATGCTTATTATCTGTCTCGCTTAGAATCACTTTCACATTCTGGTTAAGCGCAGTAGGAACATTTTTGCCCACATAATCAGCCCGGATAGGAATTTCCCGGTGTCCGCGGTCGATCAAAACAGCCAATTGGATACCGGCGGGCCGGCCAAGATCAATAAGCGCGTCTAAAGCCGCCCGGACCGTCCTTCCCGTGAATAAAACATCATCCACCAGAATGATCTTCTTGCCGGTTATATCAAAATCGATCAATGTTTCATGTACTACCGGTTGTGACGATATCAACGTCAAATCATCACGGTATAATGTGATATCTAAAATGCCCAAGGGCAATGACTGACCCTCAAATTTCTTGATATATGCATTGATCCTTTCGGCAAGGACAGCGCCCCGTGTCCGGATTCCCACAATGCAAAGGTCTTTGCCCCCTTTGTTCTTCTCTAAAATCTCATGCGCGATCCGCATCAGAGCCCTTCGGATATTCTCTGTATCCATTACTTTTGATTTTTGAGGCATGTATGTCTACTCCTTCAATGAC
>JAGYNW010000229.1 GCA_018399915.1 Candidatus Omnitrophota bacterium | reverse complement strand
TCAGCACATCCTTGTAAAGTTCAATGGCCTTACTGTAAACCCCGATATTTTGATAGATTTCCGCCAATCGGATATAGGCAGAAAAAAGACGCGGCTGATACTTGATCGCCTTTTTATACAAATTGATCAAATAACTGATCTTATCAAAATCGGCTTCCCGGGGTGCCTCCCCGGAAAGATCAAGTGAAAATCCCAGCTTACCTCTTTGCATCCTGGATCTTATCCTGAGCATAGCCTGCTTATAGGGCTTTTGCGAACTCAGAGTTGCTGCTAACTGACTTAAGGCAAAGGGATCTTTCGGATAATGCCGGAGTTGTTGCTTCCAGACATTGACGTCTGTTTGCCAAACCCGGGCCTGCTTACGCGCATAGAAAAAAGAGCAAAAAAGGCCTGCCAAAAAAACAAGCCCAAAGCCATAGCGGAATATTATTCCCAAAAGCTTTTGTTTTGCGCGCGGACCGGCTTGAGCCTCACCCTTAAATACCCCATCAACACAATGGCCCAGCCATAGACAAAATCCCATGGTCGGCAAATAAAAGAAACTGGAATTCACATATCCGGCCGGGCTGGAACGCAGACCAAACAGAAAAAACGTTGTTAAGAAAAAGACACCCATGGAAAACCCATACCACCGCTTTCGCCTTAACCGCAAAAGAGACACAAGAATAAAGACCCCGAGGATCAAAGACGCCGCATAGTGCGGATTGCCGATCTCCACAGGTTGCGGGAAGCGGTAGAACGGGGCGAGCCCCGACGGAAAAACAAATTGCCGCAAATAAAAGACAAAACCCCAAAAACTGGTCAAAAGGAATTCCGGCAAACGCAAAGCAAACTGTGGCCAGTCACCCGCGAGAATATACCAAAAGCCCACTATCAAAAATATGGCCAAAAACGGCAACTTCTCTTGAATCCCCCGCCGATCCATCTTTCGGCCATCAAAATAATCCAAAAGGAAAAGAACCAGCGCAAAGCTCAGGCCCGTAAAATGCGCCCCCGCACTCAAAAGAAAACAAAACCAGGACAAAACCAAAAACCTGTAGGCAGCCGGCTTTTGAACCGCCCTTTTAGCACGCCTGGATGCCTTCAGGCTCTGATAAAAAGAATCCCGGTAACGCAAATACGCAAGACTTGCAAACACAAAAAACATAGCGCTTAAAATATCACCCCGGGCCGAGAGCCAGGCAACCGTTTGTGCGTGCAACGGGTGTATCCCGAAAAGCAGGGCAGCTATGCCCGCGCCCAGGATAGAGACCTGAAATCGCCGGGCCAGAAAAAAGATGCCGATGACAACCAATAAATGAAAAAGAAGTTGATTCCCATGATAAAAAAACGGCGCATCCCGGAAAAACGCATATTCCAACGCATATGAAAGGAAAGCCACCGGACCATTGCCTGATTTAAGTTCACCCAATAAAAGATTAAGCAGATTACCTTTTTCAAGCGAATGGACAGAAACATTTTTAACGATCAATTCGCTATCCCGATAATTAAGAAAATCTGATCTTAAGACCGGCGCAAAAGCCAACGTCACAACAATCAAAACAGAAAGTCCCATGATCAGGCTGTAATATCGATCAAAAACTTTTTTCAGCATCTCAAACTCCCTTTCTCTGATCAATGATTATAAAAATCCTCATGCCGCTTCAGGCATTCTTTATGTCCCAAAAAGTCTTCCGGAAAATAATACCGTCGACAACGCAAAAACTGGCGGGCCTCATTAGTGAAATGCGCGTATTGCCCCCATCTTTTCTCCTGACTTAAAATGACATATTTATCTAAACTTGAATACGCTTTATTATAATCTTTAAGCCTAAAATGTAAAATAGCTATTTTATACAGGACATCCTTATACGCGGGAAAAAGGCTTGCCGTTAAACGATAGGCCTCAAGGGCCTTTTGGTATTCGCCGATATCCATGTAAAATTCTCCGAGATTAAACGGCGCATCAGGTGATGCAGGCTGCACCTTTAAAGCGCGGACAAGAAGACTGTTTACGGTCTGGACGGTCTGCCGCATGGTCTCATACTGCTGGTCCGACGAGACATCTTGCTTTCTGTCCTCTTTCTCTTTATCGGCCTTATACCATCTTTCGGCTTGCTGAACACCTTCAAGCTGACGTAAAAAGGTTGCCATATTCGACAAGGCAATGGGTTCATAGGGATACCATTTCAGCTGATGCATCCATAACGTGCCCGTGTTGCGCCATACCTGAGATTGTTTATACGTTTTATAAGATACCAGCGCGAAGACCAAAACGATCATAGAAAGAACTAGCGCCCTGGGGAGACGGCGTGCCTGCCCGCTAAAAGCAATTCCTTGTCGCAATCCTAATCCGATCAAATAACAAAAGCCTAAGCTGGGCAAATACATCCAACGGTCCGCGACAATATTTGTATCCATGCGGATATCAAAACGCAAAAGAAAAAAAATCGATAAAAAATAAAACAGAACGGCAAAAATATACCACTTATGCTTACGCCCGAAAACCAGCGATCCCGCAATCAAGATAAATACCAGAAGAGACAGGCTGTATTCCGGATTTCCCAAACTTACCGGACAGGAAATGCGGTATACCGGCACCAAAACTACGGGAAAAAGGAACTGCCTGAGATAAAAGGTAAAACTCCAGGGCCAGATCAACAAACCCTGCAAACCCTCTTGAACAGGAATGCGGTGATGTTGCAAATATGTGATCAAAGTCACTGATCCTAACAGGACGCCTAAAGGCAGTTTTTCTACAAAAACCCAAAGACCCATCTTGCGGCCCCGGAACCAATCCGCCAAAAGCAGGATCAATGGCAGGCTTACGGCCATGGGTTTGGCTAAAATACTTAAAAAACCCAGGAGGCAAACCCAAACCAGATAATGCTTAGATGCCCGTCCTTGTCGCATCCGGATTAAATAACGCAGATAAACCCAAAACGCGGCAAGATAAAAAAAAGCGTAGAGGACATCTTTTCGTTCCGTAACCCAGGCCACAGACTCGACATGCATGGGGTGGATGCCAAACAACAAGGCCGCGAAAGCAGAAGCCAACAAAGGCAGCCCTAATTGCCGGCCGATCAAAAAAACAAAACACACAACCCCCAAATGAAGCAATAAATTATTCAAATGATAAATAAAAGGATTAAACTGAAAAAAATGGTGTTCTAGCGAGAACGAAACTAAGGTCAGGGGGATATAGATTCCATGGACATGGCGCTGAAAGATTTGTTGCAGGTTCGCAAGATTAAGCTCGCGAACTTCAGGAAGGTTGAGCAGATGGGACGGGTCGTCCCAATGGACAAAATCATTCTTGAGCACCGGGTAAAAAGAAATCGCTGTAATAAAAAGAATGATCCCTATAATAAAAAAAGGATTATTGAAAAAAGAAGTTTTACCAGTTTTTTGCATCAATCAAATGCCCCGGGAAAGCTGACTCACTAATATTTGATAACAGAGAAAACCGGCAAATCTTTCAATTTGTCCCTTCCCTTAAGGAATTCCAATTCGATCAAAAAAGCGATGCCGACAATATCGGCGCCTAAGGACTTGACTAAAGCAGAAACCGCGCCCACGG
>JAGYNW010000228.1 GCA_018399915.1 Candidatus Omnitrophota bacterium | reverse complement strand
TTCTTCAGCGATTATGGACTGAATTTTCCGGAAGACGGCATTTACACCCTGGAAAACACCCTGGCACAAGACAGGACGAAAGCAGAGGCCTTTGTCAAAGCGACAAAAGAAGGCTGGCAATATGCTTTTGCCCACCCCGAAGAAGCCGTGGATATTATCTTAAAAAATATGCGCGAAGGCCATCTTGCCGCAAACCGCGTCCATCAAAAATGGATGCTGGCAAGGATGGAAGACCTTATCACGATTACAGAGAACAACCATTTTGCTGATCTGAAAAAAGACGATTACGACCAGGTAAGCGCTGAGTTGATGACAACAGGATTAATTAAGAAAAAACCGGAATTCAGCAATTTTTTCATCCCTCTAGGAAAAAAATAAATGAAGAACAAAAGCCTTTCCTTTAAACTGATCCTTTATCTCTCGGGAAGTATTTCTCTTATTTTTATTTTGATCTTTGGAAAAAATTATCTTTTTTCAAAAGACATCCTAATGAAAAATATCCGCAACAACGCAGAGAACCTTGCCTGGCGTACCGTTAACAAGATCCAGATCACACTGACATCGGTTGAAAAGATTTCTGAAAATGCCGCGTTTTTTATCGAAGATTCCAACCCGAATAAAGAGCAGTTGTCCAACTATTTAAAAATGATCATTGAAAAAAATCCGGAACTTTACGGCATGGGCTTCGCGTATGAGCCCTACACGTTTGATCCGAATTCGCTTTACTTCGCGCCTTACTATAACCGGGAAAAAGAAGGTTTCCATTTCCAATATATGGGTGATGAAACTTATCGCTATTTTTTCCTTGACTGGTACCAAATCCCGCGCGAACTGAATCGTCCTGTCTGGAGCGAACCCTATTTTGATGATGTCTTGATGGCCACATATTCTCTGCCGTTCTATAGACATATTGATAACGAACGTAAATTAGCCGGGATCATTACCACCGACATCTCGCTTGAAAAATTGACCGAAATCGTCAATTCCGTAGAAATCCTCAAGACCGGTTACGCCTATTTAATATCAAAATACGGCAGGCTGATCGCGCATCCTGATGACGATCTAATCCTGAATGAAACCATCTTCACGATCGCGGAACAGAGGAATGATGAAAATCTCAGAAATATCGGGCGCCGGATGGTGAGGGGGGAATCCGGATTTAAGCCCTTTATCTCTATTAAACAGAATAAAAAAAGCTGGATTTATTACGCGCCGCTTGCCTCCAGCGGCTGGACGCTGGCGGTCATCTTTCCTGAAGATGAGTTGCTTGAAGACGTTATTGAACAAACCATCGCGGTGTGCGTGCTCGGGGTTCTGGGATTGATCTTACTGATCATCATTATCAGCTTTTTGGCTAATTCCATAACCGGACCCTTGCGCGAAATGTCCAAAGCGGCCGAGGCTGTCGGGGACGGGGACCTGGACGCGGAATTGCCGCCGATCAAATCAAACGATGAAGTCGGTTTGCTGACCCAGGCATTCGCGAACATGAAAATCTCTCTTAAGGAATATATCAGTCAGTTAAAAGAAACCACCGCTGCCAAAGAGCGGATTGAAAGCGAACTCAGCATCGCCAAAGAAATTCAAGTCAGCATTTTACCGCGAACATTCCCTGCCTTTCCTGACCGGGAAGAATTTGATATTTACGCGATGATGGAACCGGCAAAAGAAGTGGGCGGCGACTTTTACGATTTTTGTCTCGTGGATGAGAAGAAACTCTATTTTGTAATCGGGGACGTCTCCGGGAAAGGCGTACCCGCGGCCCTGTTTATGATGATCGCCAAGACCCTTCTGAAAAATGAGGCCTTACGCGGTTCCTCAGCAGCGGAAATTCTACGCAATGTCAATGATATCATCGCGCTGGATAACACCACCAGTATGTTCGCCACAGTATTCTGTTGCCTTTTAAATATTGAAACCGGAGAATTGGAATTTGCCAATGCCGGGCACAATCCGCCACTTCTATGTACGAAAGGGAAAGGCTTCGAATTTCTAAACGTGAAAAAGGGATTTGTGCTTGGGCCGATGCCGGATTTCAATTTTGTTTCGGAAAAGATCAAACTTAATAAAAATGATTGTATCTTTCTCTATACGGACGGGGTAACCGAAGCCATGAACTCTGACAAAGAACAATTCTCTGAAGAAAGGCTTCTGCAGATTATCAGCGCGTCTCAAGATCACAACCTCCGTGAGATTGTTTGCTCTATCAGGGAAGAGATTGGAAAATTTGTCAAAATTGAACCCCAATCCGATGACATAACCATGCTTACACTCAAATTTCTTTAACCATGCAAAGAATATTTTTAATCATAGCCCTACTTTTTATTTTACCTGCCATGAGTCACGCAGAAGAAATCCATGAAGTGGATACCAATGGGGATGGCAAGGCAGATCAATGGTTTTTCAGAACCAATTCACTTCTTGTCAAACTGGAAGAAGATTTTGATTTTGACGGTAAGGTGGATAAACGGGCGCTTTTTTTCTATCAAAACGGGCAAAAAACCAAGGTTGAAATTGATTCAAACATGGATGGGAAAGCCGATGGATGGAGCTATCATAAAAACAACAAACGCTACCGGATTGAAAGCGATACGAATTACGATGGTAAAGCGGATTATATCATCGATAATCAGAAAAATATCACACTGATCGACTCGGATTATAACGGGCAAATGGATATTCAGGAAAGAGGAGGAAAGCGATTAATCGACCTGGACGGAGACGGCACATTTGAAACAGAGGAGGCCAACAAATTGAATCTTGAAAATTGGCTCAAACAAAACCGGCCCGAATATTCCCAAAATCTCCAGCAATATATGCACAATACGAATTATAAAAAGAAATCCGGCCTCGAATAATTTATGAATTCCGTTTTTTGAAGGCAAAACCCGCGAGGCCGGAACCGAATAATAATAACGTTGCTGGCTCTGGAACGGCTTTGGTTCCGTTCACACCTAAATACGGTTCTTTGCCAATCGCCACAGCCTCCGGTTCTGAAGAATAAAAAATACGAAAATTATCCTCTGAGCTTAAAATAAGTGTCATCTGTTCACCAACAGCTGCTTGCGCAAAAGAACTCACATCCCAATACACCCATCCTTGAGCCGGATCACCAACTGTTTTGACTTTTCCGGAGTCTGATATCACTGTTGTTCCCATAACGAATTCAGGCGCATTTTGCCAAGTGATTGTGTCTTCATTCCATTCTTCACCCGAGATTAACATAGATACTCTGATGTCACTGGTTGGAGGGATATCGTTGTAAGTCCACGTATCGTTAATTAAATAAAGATATAAACGAGACAATCCTATCGTTTCATAAGCCCCTAGGTCAAACTTCAAAAAGCTACGGGTAAACTCCGTACCATCAATCATCGGATCATAGACTCCGTCACCATCAGGATCAGCTTCTTGGTTAACAGTTGCACCTGCCCATAGCCTGGTTGGATTTATCGTACCCTTTGTTTTATCATAATACTCATGAAAGCTATCTGTAAAAGCGTCATCAATCGCGTATTCCACAAAGTTAAAACTGTAGGCCTGATCCGCAAAACAAAACCC
>JAGYNW010000227.1 GCA_018399915.1 Candidatus Omnitrophota bacterium | reverse complement strand
TCAATACAGAATTGAAGATCGTTGAAGGTATGCAGTTTGATCAGGGATATTTATCTCCCTATTTTTCAACCGATATGGAAAGAATGGAGTGCATACTGGAAAATGCCTACATTCTTCTTTATGAAAAGAAGATCGGGAATATCAAAGATATCCTTCCGATCCTGGAAAAAGTAGCCAAAGCCGGAAGCCCGCTTCTGATCATCAGTGAAGAAGTTGAAGGTGAGGCTTTAGCGACCTTAGTGGTCAACAATATGCGGAAGACATTGTCTTGCTCGGCTGTTAAGGCACCGGGATATGGAGACAGAAGAAAAGCCATGTTGGAAGATATCGCGGTTTTGACCGGAGGCAAGGCTATCACAGAAGATCTGGGGATTAAGTTGGAAAATATTGAGCTTACCGATCTGGGACAAGCCAAGAAAATCAAGATCGATAAAGATAATACCACGATCGTGGAAGGCGCGGGCAAAGCGGCTGATATCAAAGCCAGGGTCAACCAGATCAAAACACAGATCGATACAACGGATTCATCTTATGATAAAGAAAAATTGCAGGAACGTTTGGCCAAATTGTCCGGTGGCGTTGCTATTATCAATGTAGGCGCAGCTACAGAGACAGAAATGAAAGAGAAAAAAGCCAGAGTCGAAGATGCGCTTCACGCAACCAGGGCAGCGGTTGAAGAAGGCATCGTACCCGGCGGTGGGGTGGCTTTTTTAAGAACTCTGGATGTCTTTGATACCTTAAAGCTTAAAGGTGATGAAAAGACAGGGGCTAACATTGTAAGAAAAGCCATTGAATTTCCTGTGCGCCAATTGGCCGAGAACGCAGGATTAGAAGGTTCGGTTATCGTAGACCAACTGAAAAAAGAGACCAAAGTCAATGTGGGTTACGATATCAGCAAAGATGTCTTTGTGGATATGCTGGAATCAGGGATCATTGATCCGGCAAAGGTAACACGTACCGCATTGCAAAACGCGGCCAGTATTTCCGGTCTTTTATTGACCACAGAAGCCTTGGTCACAGATGCGCCGGAAAAAGAAAATGCGGGTGGTGGAATGCCAGGTGGAATGCCGGGCGGAATGCCAGGAATGGGCGGCATGGGAGGAATGATGTAATCATTCCCATTTTTAATAGATGGGGATAAGCGGTTTTTATCCCTGTGAAAAGAGGGTAAGGTGAATAACCTTACCCTCTTTTTTTCGGTGGGCACGGCCGGGACCTGCTTTTCAGAGAAAAAAACAGGGGGTAAAGAGATCTAGAAATGATGCGGGAAATCATGCAGAAATAATGCCGGAAAACTTTTTTGATTGACAAGAAGGGCGAAAATGACTATATTATTAGTTTAATTAATATATTATTTTAATCAAAATTAAGGTTTTTTGAGCCTTTTTTAAGAATTAAAAGCTTAAAAGTCATTATTTTACAATACTTTGCAAATATTTTGTCATTTTGGACCTCAAGTCTGTTGGTCTCCAAAATATCGTTCAAATAGATTAATCAGCATAAAATCGGCCGAATAAACAGCCCTGGCAGGTCTGTTCATTCTTAGGTCTTATTCAGGAGGGAAATTTTATGGCAGAATGGATCGGGATGGGTCGTCGGGCAAGACGATGTTATGGGTTTGATGAAGTGGCCTTGGTGCCGGGAATGAGGACAGTGAACCCTAATGAGGTAGATACTAGCTGGGAGATCGCGGGCGTTAAGTTACAGATCCCTATTCTGGCGGCAGCCATGGATGGTGTCGTTGATGTCAATTTTGCCATAGCCATGGGGAAATTGGGCGGCATCGCGGTCCTGAACCTGGATGGTGTTCAGACGCGCTATGAAGACCCCAGCGAGATCTTAAGCGATATTGCCAAGGCAACCCCTGAAGAAGCAACTGAGATCCTGCAAAAGCTGTATCAGCCAAAGATCAAAGAGGATTTGATCAAAAAACGGATTGAACAGATCAAGGCGGCCGATGTCCCTGCCTTTGTCAGTTGTATCCCGCAGCATGCGGAGAAGTTTGGAAAGATAGCTCAGGAAGCTGGCGCGGATTGTTTTATCGTGCAATCCCAGGTCTCCTCAGCCAAACATATTTCCACAGAATACAAAGTTTGTGATTACGGTAAGTTGTGTACCAACCTCAAAATGCCGGTAGCCATAGGCAATGCGGTAACTTACAAGATGACATATGAATTACTGGAATTAGGTGCCAGCGCGGTGTTGATCGGGGTTGGCCCGGGGGCTGCTTGCACGACCCGGGGTGTTTTGGGCATAGGCGTGCCACAGATCACAGCCACCGTGGATGCCACAGCTGCCCGTGATACTTATTTTAAGAAATCCGGCCGTTATGTGCCTATCATCACAGATGGCGGGATGCGGATCGGTGGGGAGATCTGTAAGGCCATCGCTGCAGGGGCCGATGCCGTTATGGTCGGTTCGGCTTTTGCCAAATCTATCGATGCTCCGGGAGGAGGATATCATTGGGGCATGGCGACTTCGCACGCGAATTTACCAAGAGGCACGCGGATCAAAGTGGGAACGACCGGGACTTTGGAGCAGATCCTTTTAGGCCCGGCCACGGTTGACGATGGATCTCAAAACCTGATCGGAGCCTTGAAGACCTCTATGGGATCTTTGGGTGCGCAGAATTTAAGAGAGATGCATGATGTTGAAATGATCATCGCTCCCTCTATCCAGACCGAAGGGAAGGTCTTTCAGGTGGGACAGAGAGTCGGAATGGGCAAATAACGAATATTTCAAATTTAATTAACAATAAATAAAATCGGGTACACTCTATGGTCACAAAAGCAAAAAAAACAAAAGAAGTAAAAAGCAAGGCAACGAAAACCACGACAAAGAAGGCGCCGAAGACCACATCCGCGGCCAAGACAAAGGCAGTTCAGGCCACATCGAAAAAAACGGACGTTAAAGCAGGCGCGAAAAAAACACAGAAAGCCGCAAAGCAGGATGCGCCTGTAAAAAAGCAGCCGGGTTTAAAGACCCGCTTTAGAGCCAACCCGAAAAAAAGGATCGGCAGGATCCCAAAATTAAAAAAAGTCAGAACACGTATTGCCGGCAGTGTCAAGGTACGCAAGATCCGCAGCCGGGATGTGGTTCTGGTATTGGATTTTGGATCCCAGTACACGCAGTTGATCGCCCGCCGGATCAGAGAATGCAAGGTTTACAGCAAGATCGTTCCTTACAACATTACTCCTGAGGAGATCCTGGAATTGAAGCCGAAAGGCCTCGTATTTTCAGGGGGACCGATGAATGTTTATGACAAGAATGCGCCGATGCCCTCCAAAGAGATCTTTAAACTGGATATTCCTGTTTTAGGCATTTGTTACGGTATGCAGGTGATCACACATATGTTCGGCGGGAAAGTCAAGGCCAGCAAGGATAATTTTTGGTCTCATGTAAGTTCTCTATTAAGTGGAGACTTAAACCAAGCCTGGCTTGCTCGTGAGACTGGTATAAATCCAATGACTCTATCAGGATGGAAAAACAAGGGGCGGATTCCTCCAGCAGACAGGGCAATGAAAATTGCACAAGCTCTTGGAGTCTCGGTCGAGTATTTAATATCGGG
>JAGYNW010000226.1 GCA_018399915.1 Candidatus Omnitrophota bacterium | reverse complement strand
AGGAACCAGCTTATTATCAATCGTGTTAATTTTCTTCCGAAGATCATTTAAATTCATTAAAATTTACGCTCCAGTATTCTTTGCTTCTTTAGTGGCTTCCTCTTCCTGTTCTGAAATCTCTTCTGATAAAGAATCTCTTGATTCATCAGTCAAATCAGCCTCCTTAGCGGCTATTTCCTTATCTTCTAAAGTTTTTTCTGTCGGGAATTGCTCCTGCAATTTAGGCAAATCATTTAAAGATTTCAGCCCAAAGTACTCTAAAAACTGTCGCGTGGTTCCATACAAATACGGTTTTCCCGCAACATCTCTTCGACCAACAATCTTAATGAGTTCTTTTTTTAATAAATTAGCAACAACGCCATCAGAATTTACGCTGCGGATCAACTCAATGTCCCCACGAGTAACAGGCTGTTTATATGCGATTATCGCAACCGTTTCTAAAGAAGGCTTGCTCAATTTTTCCTTATGCTTTGTCTTGTAAAAACGTCTAATGTAAGACGCATATGTGGAATTGCTTAACATCTGATATCCACCTGCTATTTCTACAATTGTCATCCCTCTCTTCTGTTCACGATATTGGTCCATAAGAAGCTGAATGACCTTCTTGACATCTTTACCACTAACTGTTTCCAGCACTTTTGTCAACTGATCTAAAGAAACTGGTTTTTCATTAACAAACAACAGGGATTCAACGACCCCTTTTATGTGATCAATTTGTTCATCAGTAAAATTTTCCATTAGACTTTGACCCTTTGCTTGTAAATCTCTGATAAAAGTTCTTCAGAATTACGTATCTCTTTGGAATTTTGTAAAGCTTTATCAATCATTGCGGTGGCTTCCTGTTTTTTATATTGCAACTGTAATAAGACAGACAAGGCTTCTTCCTTGATATCTGCTCCCATGGATTGAGAATGAACGACCTTCATTTCATCTTGTATCAATCCAAATTTCCCAACCCTGCCTTGCAACTTAGCGATAATCTCCTTTGCTTTTCTTGCGCCAATGCCTTGAAGAGTTTTCAAATAATTAAAATCCCCTTCATCTATCGCCCTAACAATCTCGGAAATCGGCTTATTAAAGGCTTTAACAGCCGCTTTGGGACCGATTCCTGAAACCTTAATAAAATTTTTGAAAAAATCTAACTCAATTTCATTCATAAAACCAATTAAAGTAGGAATACCACTTGACTGGTTCATTTGAAAATAGTGATAGGTAATCAAACTGACGTGGCCTTTTTCGTCAACGGATTCATCAATACGATGAAAAACTGTTGCCGGGATAATTATCTCATAAAAAATGCCCTTTACATCGATAATTAACGAGTGCTCCCTTTTCTCCACAAGCTTTCCAACTATCTTGGCAATCATATTAACCGCTTACTCATATAAACATATCCCAATGCCAATGCCGTTGCATCACTGGCATCCAGAGACATTTGCCTGTTATCTAAATTAAAAATATTGAAAACAATCCTTTGGGTTTGCACTTTCGTCGCATTACCGTTACCAGTAATAGACTTTCGGACCCTCTTAACACTATATTCCACAAGACGTATTTTCTTTTGGGCGCACAACAAACAAATAACGCCCCGGACATGCCCCAAAGTGCCAATAGTCGTCGGGTGTTGTATGTGTGAATAAATTTTTTCCAGGACGAGAATCTCTGGATTATATTTATCAATAAGATCATTCAGCCGCTGATATATATTTTGAAGCTTCTCTGGAATGCCATCTTTTGATTTTGGACTAACCGTTCCTAATTCTAATAATCCAACCTTTCCCCGATCATTATCAATGACGCTATAACCCGTAGCTTTTAACCCCGGATCAATGCCTACAATTTTCATCATTCTTGTGAAATCTTTTCCATTTCTTCATCGGAGATATCAAAATTCGCATAAACATTTTGCACATCTTCATGCTCTTCTAAAGCTTCCATCAATGCTAATAACTGTTTGGCCTCATTACCTACGATCTTAACCGTAGAACTGGGGATCATTGTCATCTCTGCTGTAACAGTAGCAATATCTTTATTTTTAAGAGCTTCTTTCACTGCTTCCAAGTCAGAAAGCTCACAAGTAATTTCATGATAGGCTCCTTCCGACTGAATATCTTCCGCTCCCGCGTCTAATACAATATCCATCAATTCATCTTCCGAAATCTTTTCTTTTTCGATCGAGATAAATCCTTTTTTGCTAAAAAGGAACGAAGTGCTTCCCGGGCCGGCTAAACTTCCATTCTTTTTTGATAAGAGATTGCGAATTTCTGCGGTAGTTCTATTTTTATTATCTGTCAATCCTGTAATGAGCATTGCAACCCCGCCCGGACCATACGCATCAAAGGAAACCTCTTCATAGGTTACGCCAGGCAATTCACCTGTACCTTTTTTGACCGCATTTTCAATATTGCTGGAAGGCATATTAATCGATTTGGCTCGATCGATAACTGTCCTAAGAGCTGGATTCATTTCCGGATTGCCACCACCCGCCCTGGCAACCGCTGTTATTTCCCTGATAACTTTTGTAAACGCTGCGCCTCTTTTGGCATCAGTTGCTGCTTTTTTATGTTTGATACTTGCCCATTTAGAATGCCCTGACATTTTAACTCCTCCTGAAATTGAAATTTAAAAAATAATTATTAAGATTATACTTCTTTGAAAAAACAAACCATTAAGCCGAGTTCTGTGACCCCCTTTAAGGAGTGATGGTTATTCAACTCACTTAAGATATTGCTATCTTAACTCTTGCTGCCTACCCGGGAATACAAACGAAACGGGCCGATTCGCTTCATTATTTTAAAAACAATGAATCTCCCCCTATTTGGCATTGCTCCCTGCAGAGATTGCTCGTTTCACTCCTTAAAAGCTGGCAGCCATTGATTAAGATAGCTTACCTGAGTTCAAGGCATCGTCACTGTAGCTCTAATCCTCACCATTTAATAAACGCAAATGATGGTCCCGCATTACCGGGATACATTACCCTCTGGAGCTCGGACTTTCCTCCTCGCTGCTTCGAAACAGCGGGGCAACCATCTTGGTTTGTTTCTTTTTTAATGATAAAGAAGCCAATTTATCTGCTTCCCTATTTTTTTCTCTCGGAATATGCTGAATCTCGATCCTCTCAAAATATTGCGAAAGGTCGCATACTTGATCAAATAAAATCTTTAAATTTGGATTCTTAATTTGATAAGCCCCTGTTACCTGCTTATACACCAGCTCACTATCTGTATAAATTTTTAACCTTTGACCTTTATGCTTCCGGGCTTCCTCTAGGGCAGCAATTAATGCGGAATATTCGGCGATATTATTTGTGGCCATTCCTATTGAACGGGAAACTTCTTGAATCGTTTCATTGTCTTCAAGCATCAATACGCCTATGCCCGCCTCCCCTGGATTGCCTTTGCACGCGCCATCTATATAAATCTCAATCTTCCCTTTCAAAGTTCATCCTCTAGATATAAAATCCGTGAACAGGTTTCACACTCTGTTAATTTTTCAGCCATCTTGATCAGATTAATAACCTGTGGAGCTAAATTCATATAACAACCGCCACAGGACCCTGAATAGACAGGCACAATCGCCAAACCATTTTTGTTCGCCAAAAGCTGTT
>JAGYNW010000225.1 GCA_018399915.1 Candidatus Omnitrophota bacterium | reverse complement strand
ATTCGAAGAATAGTGTCTCCCGGCAAACGTTGCTCAAAGCCGGAGCCCCGTTAGCCGCGTCAACGACAACCAAAGGAAATCCCCGTAAAATGAAAAAAAGAGCCGCGTCAAAAAAAGAACCGGATAAGCCACAGAGGGTTGTTTCCCCAAAGAAGGCAGGAAAGTCAAAGGTGGCTAAACCTAAGAAAAAAAATGATGGAAATACCGATAAGGATATTGTGAAGTTAAGAAAAGAGTTTGCACGGACAGTGGAACGCCTGAACGCCATCAGCGATGAGAAAGAGGCTTCTAACGAAAAGTTAAAGGCGGCGAACGAAGAGATTCAGTCCAGCAATGAAGAATTGCAGAGCATGAATGAAGAGCTGGAGACCTCCAAAGAAGAGCTTCAGTCATCCAACGAAGAACTGCTTACGGTCAATGAGGAACTGCAGAACAAAAACACGGAGTTGACGCATCTTAATAGCGATTTGAGCAATGTTTTTTCCAGCACGAATATCCCGATCATCATCGTGGGCAATGATTTGCGCATCAAGCGGTTTACCCCCACGGCCAGAAAAGTAATGAATTTGATTCCCACGGATGTGGACCGGCCCATTGGGGACATAAAACTCAACATTGATATCGCCAATTTGGAAGAAATGATTCTGGGTGTTATCGAAGACATGATTCCCAAGGAATCCGAAGTTACGGATAAAGAAGGGCGGTGGTATTCGGTACGGATACGGCCTTACCGCACCATAGATAACAAGATCGATGGCGCGATCATCGCCATGATCGATATCGATGCCATTAAGCGCAGCCGGGAAGAGGCGCAGGGCGCTCTCGAATATACCCAGGCGATTATCGAGACCATGCGGGAGCCTCTGGTGGTCCTGGATAAAGATGTGTGTGTCGTTTCGGCTAACAAATCTTTTTGTGATGCGTTCAGCGTTCAGCTGTCTGACATAAAGAACAGGCGGCTCTATGGCCTTTGCCGTCGTCAGTGGGACAATCCCAAGTTGAGAAGATTACTTGGGGAAGTGTTGCCCAAAAGAAATTATTTTAATGATTTTGAGATGTCTTTTGCTTTTCCGGACACAGGGAAAAAGACCATGATTCTCGACGGGCGTCAGATAAAACTGCATGGCAAAGACAGCCCGTTGATCCTTTTGGTTATAGAGGATATAACCAAGCGCAAGAAAGCCGCAGACATCTTGAAGCGGGACAAGACAGTGTTGGATAAGATGATTGCCAAAAAATCCAGGGAAGCTCTGGACCTTCAGGAGAAACTGTCAAGGGCAAGACATCTTTCCGTTATCGGGACTTTGGCCGCTACGGTTGCGCATGAATTGCGCAACCCTTTAGCGGATATAGCGCTATCCGTGTATCGCGTTAAAAAAAGAACCAAAGATCGTCAGATTGCAAAAATATTAAACGGTATCAACGCCCGGGTTTTGGAAAGCGATCAGATCATCACTAATATTCTGTCCTATTCAAAGACCGTCATAACGCATTTTGAACCTGTGAAGATCAACAATGTCCTGCGGGACGCGGTTGGTGAGGAGGCCCGGAATCTTCCGGCAGGAAAGATAGCGATTAACGAGAAAACAGACCGCTCGAAAGGTGTGGTCATTGATGCGAACGCTGTTCGGCTGAAAGAGGTTTTTCGTAATATCCTGCATAATGCCATTGATGCTGTAGATGCGGATACGGGTATCATAGAGATCAAGACGGATGTCAAAAAAGACACAGTGTTTGTTCGGATAAAAGACAATGGCGAGGGGATAGCCAGGAAGGACTTGGCGAATGTCTCCAAGCCATTTTTTACCACTAAGGCCAAAGGCACGGGCCTGGGGCTTGCCGTAAGCAAACAAGTGGTTGTTCTTCACGGCGGATCAATAACCTTAAAGAGTGTTAAGGGAAAAGGGACAACGGTGGAAATAGCGCTGCCGTTACAAAGGCAAAAAAATGCATAAAAGAATTCTAGTCGTAGATGATGATCCGGGTGTGTGTAATTCCGCAGCACTGCTTTTGCGTGGGGAGAAGTATCGTGTTGATGCCGTAACGGACAGCGGGGAAGCAACGATGCTTATTAAAAAGAATAAATACGATCTTTGTCTTTTTGATTACAAAATGAAGGGTCTTAACGGAATAGATTTATTGAGAATGACAAAAAAGGAAAATCCTTCGTGCCCGGTGTTCATTTTTTCTGCCATGCTGAGTTTAGATGAGTTATGCAAGAAAGAAATGAAGGCAGGATTGCTGGCGGGCATTGTCAGTAAGCCTTTTAATGTGGAGAAGTTATTGCAAAAGATACGAGCGGTTATTTAGTATTTTTTAGCTACGGTTAGCAAACAGATTCAAACCTGCAGGAGCCAGCTGCCCCGTTTATGCCCCGCAGCTAAAATAGGGGGTATAATTAACCTTGTTTTTTGCCCTTTAATATACCATGAAATATTGAATTGACATATCAATATTTCATGGTATATTAAAAATATGATTAATCGAAAGAATGTATATAATTCTATTAAAAAAACTCTGGATTGGAGTAGGGCTGTAGCCATATTGGGACCGCGCCAGTGTGGAAAAACAACTTTGGCCAGGCAATTTGTTTCTATCAAATCTGGTAATTATTTTGATCTGGAGTGTGCTGAGGGACTTGCCGCTTTGCAGAATCCAGAGTCTGCATTATCTCCACTGGAAGGATTAGTCGTTATCGATGAGGTTCAACGTCGACCGGATTTATTTCCTGTTTTGCGGGTGCTTTTAGACCGCCAGCCATTACCAGCTCAATTTCTTATATTGGGAAGCGCTTCGCCAGCTTTATTGCGGCAGTCATCTGAATCTTTGGCTGGCAGGCTTGCCTTGTTGACTATCTCGGGATTTGGGTTAGACGAGATTGATCCTAAGAAAATAAATAGTTTATGGTTGCGGGGAGGTTTTCCATTATCATTTTTAGCAAAAAATGATGAAGCGAGTTTTGGTTGGCGAAAAGATTTTGTTCAATTATTCATTGATCGGGATTTGCGTGAACAAGGGATAGACATTCCAACTATTGCCTTGCATCGTTTCTGGAGCATGTTGGCACATAGTCATGGTCAAGTTTGGAACGCCGCGCCTTTTGCTGCTTCATTAGGGGTTAGTCAACATACGGTTCGTAGATACTTGGATATTTTGACGGACACATATATGATTCGTCAGCTTCCTCCCTGGCATGTAAATATTAAAAAACGCCAGGTTAAATCGCCCAAGATTTATCTTCGGGACACAGGCCTGTTAAATGTTTTATTGGGCCTGCAGAAGGAAGGGGATGTTTTAAGGCATCCGCAATGCGGTTTTTCTTGGGAAGGTTTTGTAATCGAGCAGTTGATCCGGATTTTGGAAATTGATTATCCTTACTTTTGGGCAACGCATCAGGGTGCGGAGATTGATCTGGTGTTCAACAAAGGCGGGCAGATGTATGGAGTGGAAATTAAACGCCAGGACGCTCCACGGATGACGCCGTCGATTAAAAATGCGTTAGAGGATTTAAAACTTGAACGTATAGTTGTCATTTATCCTGGTCAACGTCGCTATTCGATTCATAAACAAGTTGATGCTGTGCCGTTTGATGACATTCAGGGCGGGATGAAGAGGTTATTTGGATAAAATAAAAGAAAAAATCCCGTCAGAAAGAATTAAAAT
>JAGYNW010000224.1 GCA_018399915.1 Candidatus Omnitrophota bacterium | reverse complement strand
GATCACCGAAATATCTATCCCGATCAGCCACGGCTAAATCGTAGCCCCCAGGGATTCCCAGATATAGATTGGGGCTACTTGAGCCATGCCTTCTTCTTTCGAAGAAGAGATCATCGGCAAATGACAAATAAAGGGAAAGGCCGCGCCGAACAAAAGCGTTAACGGAGCTAAAAGGATAAACGCCATAGCACTCATCGGAATGATGCCTATGATTTGGCCGACAGGGATATTCATTAAAGGCTTTATACAGCGTATCAGAATAAGAACCACCGGAGCCATGAAAAAGATCCCCAACTGCAGAAAGGTAAAGGTGGATAATGGATCCCGACTGCCCTTAAGCAAACGGGAAGCCCCCAAACTACCCAGGCCGGTCCAAAACAGCCAACTGCCCAACATAACCGCGTAAGCGATCTCATTACCGTAAAACACAGTCACCATTTCCCTCAAAAGGACGACCTGACATATCGTTGCCATAAATCCCAGAAAGAAAGAAAAAACCAGATGGGAATTTTGCCTTAAAAAATTTTTTCTCATAACCTTTTTTATCTTTTTAAGATCTGCTGAAGATAGAGATCCCTATGGGGATAGCCTAAGATGTGCGCTTTTTCCACATCCTGTTTGGCCTCTTGCAAATGGCCGTCCGATGCGTGCACTCGCGCCCGGTTCAGATACATAAGAATAGCTGTCGGATCAAGTGCCAAGGCCCGGGAATAATCTTTAAGCGCTAGTTCATACTGCCCTAATTGCTCATACAAGCGCGCCCTATTATTATATGCCTTAAGGCTGTCCGGATTGCTATTAATGGCCGCATTAAAAAATTTCAATGCCTGCGCTGGTTCATCCTTAATGGCATAAATAACACCACTATTATTATAAGCCTCATCGTTGAAAACATCCAAATCAATGGCTTGTTCATAATAGTCCAAGGCCTTGGAATATTCCCCTAAAGTCTGATGCGTCAGACCTAAACCCAAATAGGCTTTCACATAACCAGGATCCTTGCTCAAAGCCAAATAAAAGCTGTCCCGCGCTTTCTCATAGGCCCCTTCTTCAAGATACGCTATTCCCAGGTTAACATGCACCCTGGGTTTTTCATGCGATTTCTCGACATTATCTCTCAAAAAGAGGATTTTGCGGCTCCAAAGGTTATTGCGTTTCAGCGTCAAAAGACAAAAGATAAGCAAAATAAATATCATCCCCGAAATAATCATTCGTTTTTTCTTGAAAGATAAAAGGAGAAACGGCACGAGGAGCGTAAAACTTAACATCGGCAAATACAGCCTATGTTCAAAGATCACATCAGATAAAGGAAAGATACTCGATTCCAAAGCCAGGGCAATGAAAAAGAAAAAGACCGCAAAGGCATACACCTTATTTTTCCGCACATTGAGAATCGCGGATACCAGAACCGACATCAGGATAGCGAAAGACAAGAATGTCGGAAAAGTGAACAATCGGCTTGCAATCGGATAATCATAATCAAAATTCTGATTGATAGGCAAAAACATAAGCCGGATATATTTGATCAAGACATTGAATTGTGTGAACAGATAATCCTTGCGGCTGATCATGTCTGTCTGCATAGAGACCTCAAAGACATTAATGTTGCGCGTATAGATCATCAATAAAAACGGGACAAGCAGCCAAAGCAAAAAATACGGAGTTAAAAAAAAGAAGGCTTTTTTGAAAGGCATGCGATAGGTATACTTATGGAAAGTTTTCAGATCATAACACTGTGCCCCTTTAAGAAAGAATGCCTCCCAATAGATAAGAACTAAAGGCAAAGTAATGATAATCGGCTTGGCAAAAGCGCCTATAAACGCGCACAAAAGTGAAAGCGCATAAAAAGATGGCCTTTGGGATCTACGAAAATAAAGATAGAAAATTAATGCGGCGATATAGCATAAGGCAGCCAGAATCGTGGCTCTTTGAACAATATAGGTAACCGCTGCGGTCTGAAGAGGATGTATGCAGAACAGGAACGCGGAGAAATAGGCTAAAGTATCCTCGCTCAAGATCCTGGATTTAGGACCTTGCAAGCCTATCCGAAAAATTTCCCTGGTAAAAAAAAAGACACAAATAACCGTTAACCCGTGAAGCAAAAAATTGGTCCAATGAAGGGCGGCCAGGTCCAATTGGGTCCAATGATAATTCAAGGCAAAGGACCAATGGGTCAAAAAACGGGAGGGATCAAAAGACCATATCTTATAGATATCCAAAGACCGGATAACCGGATTTCTTTCAATGATCTTGATATCATCAAAAATAAAGGGAGCCTGAAAGGATGGGAGATAAACAAGAATTCCCACAAAAATGATCGAAACAAAAAAGAGGGAATATTTTCTTTGACTTTTCACATTCAAGGAACCAGGCAAATCCTTTATGTTGAAGATTGATTTCTTAAAAAAACGCCTCGTTATTGTGGCCGCTCTATTTTAAGAATCTTGTACTTTAACATTCCCGCCGGCACCTGGATGTCCACCTCCGCGCCTTCCGGCTTGCCCATCAGGGCTTTACCGATCGGGGAAAAGATCGAAATCTTGTTCTCATCATAGTTGGATTCTTCCGGAGAAACCAACATATATTGAAATTGCTCGTTTTCTTCCAAATCCCGCATAGTGACGATCGCGCCAATATAGATTTTATCTGAGGGAATATTCTCGTCCTCAATGATCCTGACCTTGGACAATTTCATCTCCAGTTCAGAAGATTTCGCTACATTATGAGCCTGCGCCTCTTTGGCGGCATCATATTCAGCATTCTCCGATATGTCCCCTTGCAACCTTGCCTCTTCAATGGCTTTAGATATCTGCAACTTTTCTTTCTTTAAGGCTTCAAGCTCATCATATAATTTTTGATAGCCTGCTCTCGTCAAATAAACTTCATCTGCCATAGTCTCTCCTCAATAAATAATTTTAAGATCGCCTGAGTTATAAAACCCAAACCCGCTGTGATGCTGATAAAAAACTTGTTCTTGATTCCCACAACCTGCCTATCAGTTAATTAATCACTAATGATAGGCAGGTAAATGCAAAATCCTTCAAGGCTGAATATCTCACATAGATTCAACCGCTTTCATCATGATAGGAAGAATCTCTTGAGCCTCATCCTTAGTTAACCGGCCCAATTTGGCGAAACGCCATTCATCATTTTGATTACGATTTTCACGTGAAAGTTGAAGCTTTTTAGGACCATTGTTATATGAATAGACACCAACAGTGATTCGTGTATCTTCAAATTCTTTCACTTCCTTAAATGAGGAAACATCTAATGATTGATCATACGGCATAAAATCCTCCTTGCGCTAAATATTGAGTTTATTAATGGTTATTATTTGATTTATTTTAAGCCCGGGAACCCCGGCATGGTAGACTGCATTTTCTTTGCCGCCAATGCTTGCGACTTCTTAATGGAAGCATTGATGCTCTTAAGCAAATCCCTTTCCATCCTTGTTTTATCCTTAGACGCAAAATAATCCTCATCAAATTCAACAGATTTTAAGTCCTGAGAGCCTGTAATCACAATCTTGATTCCATTGACATCTGTGCATTCCACGGTTTCAGCGTCAAGATTCTTTTTAATTTCATTCGCCTGCTTACGCATTTGATTTAATTGCTTCATCATATCAAACATTTAAAATCCCCTGTTCTTTTATTATAATAATTA
>JAGYNW010000223.1 GCA_018399915.1 Candidatus Omnitrophota bacterium | reverse complement strand
AAAGATAAACAAAAACAGGAATAAAAATTTTTTTTATGCCGAAAATTAAAAAATTTGTCAAAAATGGAAAACATGGTATACTTCTTGCATATGATCTTAAGAATTTCCCAAAAACAACTTCAAAAGACGATCCTAGCTCCTTCGATGCAGCAGTCTATCGAGATTTTGCTGTTAGCCATTCCTGAGCTCCACACCGCCATTGAGCAGGAATTGGAGAAAAATCCCCTTTTGGAGATCGATGAAGAAAAGGCGTCCCAAAAAGAGAAATCTTTGGAAGAAACCATTGCCAAGGGCCTGGAGCATATCAAAGAAACTCCGAATTTTTCCGGTTATAAGGATAATTTCGATGATGAGGACGTGGAAAAGATGCCGATTTGTTATGATGTTCCTTTGGAGCAACATCTGCGGCAGCAACTTTCCCTGGAATTGACGGATCCTTTAGAAATAGAGATCGGAGAGTTTATTGTCGGAAATTTGAATGAGGATGGATACCTGGATTGTAGCTTTGAGGAGATACAGCAAGCATTGCAAATCCATGACCGCGACTTGATCCTTAAGGTATTGAAAGTGGCCCAGAGTCTGGAGCCTTTGGGAATCGCCTCCCGGGACATCAAGGAGTGCCTGTCTGTACAGGCCTCTGTGATCTATAACGGAAAAAGCGAACTTCTGGTTAAAGTAATTAATGAGTATCTGGAACCCTTGTGTAAAAAGAGGTATGATCTGATCGCGCGCAAGCTGAAGCTGGATATTGAAAAAGTTAAGGAGATATCCGCGTGTATCGCTTCATTGGAACCCAAACCCGCCAGGAATTACCGCCCGGTCAACGCCAGCATATACATCAAACCTGACATTTCGATCATCAAAGATGATACCGGAAATCTTAAGGTTCAAATCAATCAGGATACAGTCCCGCCTTTGCGTGTCAGTAAGATATACAGCAGTTTACTCAAAACAGCGAAATGTTCGCAGGAAGAAAAAGAGTATATCCGCGAAAAGGTCAAGAACGCTATCCTTTTTATCAAAAGCATTGAGCAGCGGCATAATACATTAAAAGAGATCGCTAAATATATCCTTGAGTATCAAAAAGATTTCTTCAGTAAAGGTTCCATGCATTTAAGGCCCATGATTCTTAAAGATGTCGCCAACGCTATCGACAGGAATGAATCAACGGTTTCCCGCGCGATCAATAATAAATATATGGATACCCCTTGCGGGATCTTCTCTATTAAATATTTCTTTTCGCAATCCCTTTCGGACCACGATGGTGGGGATGTCTCTAACCGGAGCATTAAAGAAGAATTGAAATGGCTGATTGAAGGAGAAACCAAAACCAAGCCACTTTCAGACAGGGAGATCCATCTTCATTTTGAACGGAAAAACATGAAGGTCGCGCGAAGAACAATAACCAAATACCGCAAAGCCTTAAATATCCTGCCTGCGTACTTAAGAAAACAATAAATCATAGAGCAATCTGTTAGCCTCTGTCAGATCGCTCTATCCTGCTTTACGGCAAATCCGATCAGGACCGGGAGATTGGACACCGGCGAAATTTCAATGATGACCGGTGTGAATCCTTTGATATGTATATTCTCGATAAATTGTGGGGCGATCGGAGCAATTCCGCCTTTGTCATCCTTTTCGATGCGCATGGTCATGTTTTGCGGGTAAAGGTCAATCCCGCCTAAATTATTTGCCATGGCCTCATCTTTTTGTTGCGGTTGTACTTTTTTATCCTCTGTTACCGGCGGACCGTAGACGAACCAGTTGTTGCTTCCCTCTTCCTGCTGCGCAGTAATGGCGCGCGGATCAATATTATGCGTATCAAGAAAACGGGTTAAGATTTGTTGGTAAGTCCCTCCTGACGGAATGGTCAGGACAGACCCGTCATCTGCGGTAACATCCACAAAATCGGTCTTATGTCCTATTTGAAGGCCATTATAAAAAAGGGCTTGGTCTTCTTCATCTTCATCGTCAGTGTTTTGTTGTTGTGGCCAGAAATAAAATGTGTTGAGAATAGCCTGTTCTCCGGGAACCTGAAATTCTTTTTTGACAGTCGAAGGCAATCGGACCACCCCTGTCTCGATCTCAGGACCGGATACAAAGACGTTCCCGTTCTGGCCAGCCGTGATCTCAATGACGGTGGCATCGTCACTTTCCGGGAAATGGCGTTGCATAAAACGGGAAAAGATTTCCGACCCCAGTAAGCCACCCTCAGGGGCTTTTAATTCGCCCAGAGTTGTTGTCATGGCTTGATCAATAAAGCGGCCGCCACCCTGCGCTATGAGTTGGCCGTTGTAAAATAATCCTTGAAATTCCTTTTGCGTCTGTTGCAATTCATCCAGATAAGCGTATGATTCCTGGAGCCTTTTCTGTACCGCGCCTGTTGAGGCCATGGCCAGGTCCGGATTTTCAATAATACCGGTTTCTTTAAGCTGGGCAGAAATTAAGGAGAAATCTTCCGGATCCAGGGATTGGACCGATTCGAGTGTCATGGAAGCGACTTGCGGCGCCTTCATGCGGACACCGCCGGAGAAATATTTACGCGCGATAATCTCTTTTGAGGCCGCGTCGTATTCTTCTTTGATGAAGGTGTAAACACCTTTTTTGACCGAATGCACATAATCCTGGTATATGCTTTCATTGATCGATCTATCCTCGATCTCAACACCGTCTGTCTTTCCTTTGTCGACATAAACCTGTCCCAGCAAGCTTTGTTCAAGGGCCCTTTTGTACCAGGAGGCCAGAATCATGGAATTATAGATCTGGCGCAGATTCGCGAAAAGTTTGCCCTGGTTCACTTCTCTTTCAAGCTCGGGAATAATGATTTTTCGCAGGATTTCCGAGGTTACTTTCGACATCCTGGCGTTTTGATTAGTGTATGTAAGTTCAGGCCGGGTTTTGTTTGGGCCTTTCTCCTGGCGGGACATTTCCATGGCCAGGTAATCCTCTTCCATCATGACTTTCATATGACTGTCAACGACAAAGGCGCCTTTGGCATGTTCATAGATCTTGGCATCAGAAGCAATGATCCAGACCTTATTAAAAGTATCCAGAGGGATATCTGTGATACCGAATTCTTCTTTGGCACGGGCATAGACTTTGTTCCAGAATTTTTTCCCGATCTCGCTGTCCGGATACATCATGGAAGACATGACTTTTTTAAGCATATAATCCTGGGCTAAAAGGTCGCTACCCATTTGGGTTTTTCCAAAATTTTCCGGGATGACGCGGTCTTCCTCATAGATGGAAAGATTGACCCACATCTCATCTTCAGGAATGGTCAATGAGGCCAAAAAATATTTGATCAACTTTTCCGACTCTGAGTTCAATGCCTCAGAGGAAAGATCGCTGTCCCCTTTATTGATGAGAAAATCGATCTTTAAGGCATCGTCGTAGTTTATGTTAATGCCTTGAATGAGTAAAGGCGCGTACGGCTCTGTTTTTGGAAGAAGGACCTCTGAACGGTCTTGAGCCAGATTATTATTCGTTTCGGCCAAGAGCTTCATCGGATAGGAAAAAGTGCTGAGAAAAAAAACGCATGTGATTAATATTGAATGCACCTTGAATTTGCTGCGTAGTTTGTACTTTGACATAAGAGCACCTCACGAACACGGGTTGAACATACGGGTTTGAATTAAAAATATCTAAGAATTCAAAGTATACAATAAA
>JAGYNW010000222.1 GCA_018399915.1 Candidatus Omnitrophota bacterium | reverse complement strand
TACGGGTTTTGATATCGTGGATTTTGTGAATTCCGGAGATGATGATTATCTTGATGGCAAATTTGAAATCAAAGCCTCCCACAAACTACCCGCTGATTTCTATCACAGCTTAAGGTATGGGTTAATTTATCGCATTTACGACCAAAGGCATACCCGCGTCACCGCGTTACAGGAAACTGATAAAGAGCGAAAAGACTGGCGCAACATCATAGAATACGAAATCGGCAAATATTTCAAAGATGATTCTGTCAAATTCGGAATTGAATATTTCAACAATAATTCTAATGAAAAATACCTGGATTATTACGATTATGATTCTTACAAAATAAAAGCCTCTCATACACATCTGTTCACGGAAAAGATTTTTAGTTATTTATCGTTCGCGCAACAAATGCGGAATTACAAAGAAAGATCAATCATCAATGACGCGGCGACAACCCAATGGGAACGAACGATGCTCACCTCAGCCGCTGTCTTTTACAATTTAAACAAATCGGTTTCCTTCGGGTTGAACTATACCTATAGACAAAATTATTCCAATGAACCCGTAGACCGGTATTCCGGATCGCTCGTTTCGCTTTCAACCTATTGGAAATTCTAACAGATATCATCTGCATTTAACCTAAACCCCTCTTGACTTGATTATTTAAGGCGAGAGGGGTTTCAATTAAAAAGACGTGAATAAAAAAAACCAAAATAAATTAATTGTCAGCCTGGGGCTCACCCTTTCCTTAGCGGTTTTAATGCTCTTTTCGGTTAATTCTAAACCGTACCAAATATTAGAATTAAAGGCTCTCGACTTAAGGTTTGCCCTCAAACCTGACGTAAAAACAACCTCGCCGATCCTTCATGTTGATATCGACGATAAAAGTCTTGAAGAATTAGGCCGCTGGCCTTGGCCAAGAATTTATCACGAGAAATTAACCTCCATCCTGAAGGAATTAGGGGCGAAACAGATATTAATGGACGTTATTTTTACAGAAGAATACACGGACAACCCCCAACAGGATGTAGTATTCGCTGATGCGCTCGCCCAAACAGGGATAACCTATCTTCCTTTTTATTTTGCAGAAAATGACGAGATCAAGAATAACCCCCTCAAATCCGTCCTACAAAAAGACATAACAAAATCGCTTAATGCTGTAGCCAAAGAATTATCACTTGCTCCTGAAGATTTGAAAACACGGTTTTTTTCCATAAAGAAGTCGCTGCTTGATTCCGCGGCGATTAGTTCCATCAAGAAAGATCCGGACCAATCTTTCGACGAGATGCTTGTGGATATTGAAAACACCCATAATTGGTTCTTCTTTCCTGAAGAAGAGAATTATTTGTATAGCCAATTCAACAAGTTTCAAAGCACCGTATTATTATTGAAAAGATTTCATTTGAACATCCCTGCCGGTCAATGGCCATTCCCTAAAGAATGCCTGGACATCAATCCTCCGATCAAATTATATACCCAACATATTAAAGGCAGCGGGTTTTTGAATTCCGATTCAGACATTGATGGAATCACACGGAGAGTTCCTCTTTTTGTCAAGTATCAAAACAACATACTGCCGCATTTAACCCTGAGCGCATTGATCGACTCGCTTCAGATAAAAGAGATCACACTGTCTAAATCAAAGGTCATCCTAAAAAACGCGCATCTTGAAGATCAAGTAAAGGACATTGAGATCCCGGTGGACCATAATGGAAGCATGCTTATTAACTGGAGCGGGAAATGGGGTAATGCCTTTGAGCATATTTCTTACGCCTATATCCTGAAACTCCAGGAAATTCGCGACCAGTTGAAAATGGACTTACAGTCCTCCGATACACAAACCAAAGACGCGGCCATAATCAATTACCTGAAAAAAAGCGAATCAGAAATGGTAAAAAAAACAAGGGACCTTGTTGAAGGCAAAACCTGCATTGTCGGCCTTACGGCAACCGGCACGCATGATCTAAGGGCTATCCCCATCCAGACGAAATACCCGATGGTAGGGGTCCATTCCAACCTTTTTGAAACGATCAAAAACGAAAGATTTATCATCCCCCAAAAAGGATTTCTGCGTTATTTTATCTTTATTTTTACGGCCTGCTTGATTGCCCTTTGCTCACTGACAAAATTATGGAAAAGTTTCTTGCTGACCCTCGGGTATTCTGTGTTCTATTTCCTGCTGGCCGTTTTGGTTTTCTCAAAATTCGGAATTTGGATAGATATGGTGGGCCCGTTTGTGATCATCGTTTTTGGCTTTACCACGATCACCAGTTTTAGATTTTTTACTGAAGAAAAAGAAAAACTCTGGATCAAAAACGCGTTCAGTCATTATTTGTCCCATGAAGTCATTTCGGAGATGATCAATGACCCTTCAAGCCTGAAACTGGGAGGGGAAAAAAGGAACATCACGGTCTTGTTCTCGGATATCCGAAGCTTCACATCGTTTTCCGAAGGCCAACAACCGGAAGAGGTGGTTGCGATGCTCAACGAGATCCTGACAAAACAAGTCAAGATTGTGTTCAAGCATAATGGGACATTGGACAAATTCGTGGGGGATGAGCTCATGGCTTTTTGGGGCGCTCCCAGTAACAAAAATTTAAATGACCACGCTTTACTTGCGGTAAAAACCGCTATTGATATTCAACAGGGGATGAAGGATCTGCATAAAAAATGGGAACAGGAAAACAAACCCATTTTACATATCGGGATTGGCATCAATACCGGGGATATGGTTGTTGGGAACATGGGTTCAGCGGAACGGATGGATTATACTGTTATCGGCGATAATGTCAATCTGGGCGCCAGGCTTTGCTCTGTTGCGGACAAAGGGGAGATCATCATCAGTGAATCAACCTATAAAGGATCCCATGATCATCTTGAAGTAGAAAAACTTCCACCCGTGCATGTCAAAGGGAAAGCCAAAGAAATTGCTATTTACAGGGTTATTGGATTAAAATAGGAACAATAAACCCGCAGACAGCAAGGCAACAGACCAGGAAAGCAGAAACTCTGTTAACGATGCGAAATCGTGCTGCAATTTTTGCTTGTCTTTAAAAATACGAAAATAAACAAGCCGCATGCCGATTGCCAAAAGAGCGAAGATAAGAAAAACCCGTAAATCCTTAAACACAACCATGGACACAATCGCCGCCCGTTCAACCATTCCATACCATTTCTCCGCAGAATTATACCGGGCGCGACCCAAAAAATTGTCATGAAAACAGCGGATAAGATAATATCCATTGTACGTTGCCAAAAGAAGCACGATACCATAAATGATAAAAAAGTCATTTAAATAAAACCGCGTAAAAAGAT
Source organism: Candidatus Omnitrophota bacterium (assembly GCA_018399915.1). Classification (GTDB taxonomy): domain Bacteria; phylum Omnitrophota; class Gorgyraeia; order Zapsychrales; family Zapsychraceae; genus M55B153. The sequence goes on along the minus strand of JAGYNW010000222.1, from coordinate 373 downwards.
TGGCAGGAAGATCAGGCGCGGGAAGCTTTGCCAGACTTGTAAAGAATACGAGGGCAATGATACCCGCGTGAAACATTTGATCCAATATATACGACCAAAAACAGTATTTCCGGGAACTAAATTTCAGTTTGATCGTGTCCTGGACAAGATGGGTTGCAAAAATAAAAGACACAAACGCCCAGACCTCAGGGAGATGCAGATAAGGCCAGCAAAAAACAAGACAGCTGAAAAAGATGATCAACGCGTGTACCGTGACACCCAGAACCCCTTTTTGCTTAAGATTGAAGATAAAATTGAACTGAAAGGGGAAATCCCCGATCAAATGTCCTAATAAAAGACGTAAAAATATAAACATTTTTTTAATATCTCCCGG
>JAGYNW010000221.1 GCA_018399915.1 Candidatus Omnitrophota bacterium | reverse complement strand
ATTATCCCTTTGATGCAGGCCTGCCCGCTTTCCGGCAGGAAATAGCGAAATGGTTTAAAGATCGTTTTCATGCTTCGCTTTGCCCGGATACAGAAATTTATCCGTTAATCGGCTCTAAAGAAGGCATCGCCCATCTTCCTTTGGGAATAATCAATCCTGGAGATAAAGTTGTCCTAACGGACCCTTGTTATCCTGCTTACCGTCCATCCGTTGAATTTGCCGGAGGCAAGGTGCTGACCGTTCCGATGAAAGCGGGCAATGATTTTCTGCCCAACTTAGAAAAAATCGGTGACTATAAAAATATTAAAATGGTCATCATCAATTATCCCAATAATCCCACTTCCGCTGTTGCGACCAAAGACTTTTATGAAAAACTGGTTGCCTTGGCAAAAGATAAAGGATTCGTCATCCTTTCTGACATGGCCTATTCAGAGGTCTATTTTGATGGAGAAAAACCATTGAGCATTTTTGAGATTGACGGAGCAAAGGATGTAGCCATTGAATTCCACTCGCTTTCAAAAACCTATTATATGACCGGATGGAGAATCGGTTGGGCTTGTGGCAATAAAACGTTGATTTCCGCCCTTGCACAAGTCAAAACCAATTTTGACTCAGGTGTTTTTCAAGCAATTCAGGTTGCAGGAATCGCAGCTTTAAAAAGCGATGCTTTGGTAACGGAAGATATGCGTCAAACATTTCAAGACAGGCGCGATTATCTTATTAATGGCCTCCGTGCGATTGGATGGAAAATCCCTGCGCCTAAGGCAACGTATTACGTTTGGGCTAAAGCGCCCAAGGGCATGGAAAACTCTATCGAGACGGCCAAAATGTTTCTGGACAAAGCGGACATCGTCGTAACGCCCGGGGTAGGCTTTGGCCAACCCGGAGAAGGCTACATCCGCATGGCCTTAACGGTTACAACAGATCGCATTAATGAAGCCGTGCAAAGAATAGGAAAAATCCTTTAGCGAAGATGTCATGAAAAAACTCGGGCAAAATAAGATTCACTAAACACGGAGGCCTGCAGACCTGTTTCAGCCGGACAGGCTTTCGTGTTTATTAACCGCGGTGAATGACGATCACAAAACTATCTTTTAAGAAGGAAAACAAAATGGCCATCGTATACTTGGGTCTTGGGAGCAACCTGGGCCATCGCAAAAAGAATATCGAGACTGCCGTCACTGCCCTGAACGATATCGGGATTATTGTTCTGAGCTCTTCATCCATAATTGAAACAGACCCTGTAGGGGGCCCGCCTCAGGAAAAATACTTAAACGCTGTTATAAAGGTTCACACAACTTTTCCTCCCATAAAACTTCTGGAACGGCTTCAATTTATAGAGAAAAAAATGGGCCGGGTCAGAACGATGCGCAATGGTCCACGTATCATTGACATTGATATTCTTATCTACGGAGATCTAAACCTCACCTCAGAAAAACTGACGATTCCCCATCCGCGGATGCAGGAACGGGAATTTGTCATGAAACCCCTCAAAGAAATAGATCCTAAAATCCAACTGAAACCATCCACGTCAGCCAAAAATGAAAATTATTAAATCAATTAGTTCACTTAAAAAAGAAATAACCAAAAACAAAACTAAGAACCGGAGAATCGGCTTCGTCCCGACCATGGGCGCGCTTCACGAGGGACATCTTTCGCTCATACGAAAATGTCGACGAGAAAATGATATATGCATCATCAGCATTTTTGTAAACCCTATTCAGTTCGGTCCCTCCGAGGATCTCGCTCAATATCCTCGAGATAAAAAAAAGGATAAATTATTGGCACAAAAAGAAAAAGTTGATATAATATTTTATCCGTCGAAGGAAACGATTTACCCGAGAAGATTTTTGACAAATGTTGAAGTAACCGAGATCTCTGATATTTTGTGCGGAAAAAAGCGCAAAGGTCATTTTCGAGGAGTTACAACGATTGTTGCTAAACTCCTGAATCTTGTTGAACCTGAAACGCTTTATTTGGGACAAAAAGATTTTCAACAAACCGTTATTATTCAGCAAATGGTCAAAGATCTGAACTTCAATGTAAAAATTAAAATCGGCCCAACAGTACGGGAAAAAGACGGTTTAGCCTTAAGCTCACGAAACGCATACTTAAACATCCAGCAAAGACGCGAGGCGGGAGTTCTTTATCGCACATTAAAAGAGGCTAAAAAAAGAGCTGAAAGCGGGAAATACACCCCGCAAAAGATTATAAATTTTACTTCGCAGACGATACGACAAGAAAGCAAAGCTAAAATAGAATATATTGAATGTGTTGACGCCGTAAATCTTAAAAAAATTAATAATTTTTACAATAAAACAATTTTGGCATTAGCGGCTAAGTTCGGAAAAACAAGACTTATCGATAACATCACTATTAATGGGACCAAAAAAAACAAAACGCAAACTTAAAGTAGGCATCCTTGGATGTGGGGCTATCGGTTCCCGGATAGCACAAAGTATCAATGAACAACTAAAAAATGACTGCCTGCTTACAGGTCTTTTCGATATTGATGCGCTAAAAGCCAATCGCCTTGGCAAAAAGCTAAAGACCAAAAATCTAACCAAATCATCCTTAGCGCAACTGATTATAAGCAGTGATTTAATTGTTGAAGCCTGTAGCGCAAAGGACACGCTTTCCCTTATAAAGAAAATCATATCCGCAAAAAAACATGTTCTCGTAATGAGTTCGGGAAAACTTTTATCGGCAGAAAATCTATTCCAATTGGCTAAAAAGAATAAATGTTCCATTCTTATTCCTACAGGCGCAATTGCCGGTATCGATGCCATAAAATCAGCGGCTATCAGTGGGATCAAAGCAATAACAATAACAACACGAAAACCTCCTGCAGGATTGATGAATAATCCCTACTTGGCAAAGAAAAAGATCGATCTCTCCAAGCTCAAAAAAGAAAAAATTGTCTTTGAAGGTAATGTGGCTGCGGCCGTTAAGGCCTTTCCGCAGAACATAAATGTTGCGGCGACGATTGCGTTAGCCTCTGGTTGCAAAAACAAACTGCGCATTCGCATCATTACATCGCCAAAATTCAAGTCAAACTCTCACGAAATAGAAGTTATAAGCAAAGCTGGGAAGATGATAGCCCGGACGGAAAATGTTCCGTGCCCGGACAATCCTAAAACAAGCTATTTAGCACCCTTATCGGGTATTCAGACACTAAAGCAATTTTGTGAAGGGATCTTTATTGGGACTTAATATGTAATTTTTTGTGTCTTTAATTTTACAAAAACGATCTAAAATAAATCTCGAAAGGAGGTGACGATATGGCTAAAAAAGTTGCAAAAGTCGGAGTCAAGAAAGAACCTGGTTATCTTTATTTTGTAGATAAAGATGGGGATATTTCTTGCGCTAAAATGGCTCGCGGCAACAAAAAGGGGGGAAAACCTAAAAAAGCAGCAAAAGTTGGAATCTCTAAAGAATCTGGATTCCTTTACTTCATAGACAAAGATGGTGATATTTCCTCTGCAAAAATGGTGCGCGGCGGCAAAAAGAAAAAGAAAAAAGTAGCTGCCAAGAAAAAAGTGGCTAAAAAGAAAGTTGCAAAAAAAGCTACTAAGAAAAAAGTCGCAAAAAAAGCCGTAAAAAAGAAAGCCGTAAAAAAAGCCGTAAAAAAAGCTGTAAAAAAAGCAATGGAGAGTTAAATGTCTATTTTA
>JAGYNW010000220.1 GCA_018399915.1 Candidatus Omnitrophota bacterium | reverse complement strand
AAAAAGATCAAGAATGTCGGTTTCCTGGCGCAAGGCACCCTTTATCCGGATGTGATCGAATCGGTTTCTCCTACCGGGGGTCCGTCAGTGGTCATAAAGAGTCATCATAATGTCGGGGGATTACCCAAAAGCTTAAAGTTTGATCTTATCGAGCCTTTGCGGGAACTATTTAAAGATGAGGTCAGGACCATAGGGCAGCATTTGGGCCTTCCTGACAGCATTTTGAAAAGGCAACCTTTTCCCGGACCGGGTTTGGCTATCCGTATCATCGGTGAGGTAACCAAAGACAGGCTTGACATTTTACGGGAAGTGGATGAACGCGTCCTGGAAGAGATCAAGAAAGAGGGCCTTTACGAAGAAGTTTGGCAATCTTTTGCCATTTTGCTTCCGATCAAAACAGTGGGCGTCATGGGTGATCAAAGAACCTATGAGAACGTGATCGCCATCAGATGTGTCAGCAGTCTTGATGGCATGACCGCGGATTGGGTTCCATTGCCGTATGATCTTCTGGGAAAAATATCCAATCGCATCATCAATGAGGTCCAGGGTGTGAACCGGGTGGTTTATGATATCAGTTCCAAACCCCCGTCCACGATCGAGTGGGAATAGCTATCAGGCCAGTGATCAACGGTAAGAGATCAGCAACGGAGCAGTAAGAGTTTGTCTGATCTTGAACCGTTGTTTGCTGGCTTTTTTTCTGTATTTTTGTTTTCCCTCAATAGAGTAGAAATAATAAGTTTACAGTCCTGTAAGTAATGCTACAATTAAAAATAGCTGTTTTTCTTCATTTTTGATTTTGAAACGCCAACCTACCGCAGGCAAGGATCATTAAGATATGAGTAAATCCAATTTTGTCCATCTCCATGTTCACTCACAATACAGTTTGTTAGACGGGGCTTGCCGGATCCAGGATCTGGTCGATAAAGCGGTTGCCTATGATATGCCCGCGGTGGCAGTCACTGACCATGGCAATATTTTTGCCACCATCGACTTTTACAAGGCCGCCACCAAGGCCGGCGTGAAACCCATCATTGGATGTGAGGCCTACATTGCCAAAGGCAGCCGTTTGGATAAGACCCCACGGAATAAATCAGCCTCGCATTTGGTTCTTTTGGCCAAAAATGAGACCGGATACCGGAATCTCTTGAAACTGGTGTCTTCTGCTTATGTGGAAGGATTTTATTATTCCCCGCGCATGGACAAGGAGATCCTGACCGCACATTCGGAAGGACTGCTGGCCACGTCTGCTTGCATCAAGGGAGAGGTGGCACAACATATTATCCGGGGTAGTTACACGGATGCCTTGAAGGCGGCCGATGATCTGCGGCAGATCTTTGGAAAAGGCAATTTTTATCTGGAACTCATGGATCATGGCATTCCGGAACAAAAGGTGGCTAATGAAGGCCTGTTAAAGATCTCCAAAGAAATGGGCATCCCTCTGATCGCCACCAATGATGTGCATTACCTCGAGCGTAATCAATCCGCGGCGCATGACGCCTTGCTTTGCATCCAGACCCAGACCACATTGAGCGATCCGCGCAGGATGGCTTTATCCACGGACCAGTTCTATTTTAAAAGCCCGGAACAGATGGCGCGGGATTTTGCCTGGGCGCCTTCAAAGGCATTGACAAATACCGTTGAGATCGCGGAAAAATGCAAACTCGATTTCAAATTTGACAAGATCCATCTGCCGAAATTCGAATGTCCGAAAGGAAAGAGCAAAGAAGAATATTTGATGGACCTGTGCAAGGAGGGACTTGCCCGGCGGTATGATGAGGTGTCCCCGGAAATTATGGACAGGCTTCATTTTGAATTTAAGACCATCAAAAAGATGGGGTTTGTCAGTTATTTTCTGATCGTGTGGGATTTTATCAATTTTGCTAAAGAGCATGGTATTCCCGTTGGCCCGGGCCGCGGATCTGCCGCCGGTAGTCTCGTCAGTTATCTATTGGGTATTACCAATCTGGATCCTTTAAGATACGGTTTGCTTTTTGAGCGTTTTTTAAACCCGGACAGAGCCGGAATGCCGGATATTGATATTGATTTTTGTTACGAACGCCGGGGAGAAGTGCTCGAATATGTTAACCGCAAATACGGCAAAGAACACGTCGCGCAGATCATCACCTTCGGGACCATGCAGGCCCGCGCGGCAATCAGGGATGTGGGCCGGGTCAAGGATGTCCCATATGCGGAAGTCGACAGGATCGCTAAATTGATCCCGGCCGAATTGGGAATCAATATTGACAAGGCCCTGGATAAAGAACCCAAGCTGCGGTTATTATGCCAGCAAGACAAGATCGCCAAGGATGTCATCGAGACCGCGCAGGTTCTGGAAGGTCTGACACGGCATGCCTCGATCCACGCCGCCGGGGTTGTTATCGGGGACAGGCCATTGGATGAATATGTGCCGCTTTTTAAATCCAGTGATGACCAGGTGACCACCGGATACTCGATGAAAGGGATAGCAGACATCGGACTGCTGAAAATGGATTTTTTGGGTTTGCGCACCTTAACGGTTATCAGTAAGGCCGTCAAACTGATCAAAGAATTGCATGACATGGATCTGGATATGGACTCCATGCCCCTGGATGACAGCAAGACCTATGAGCTTTTGGCGCAGGCGAACAGTTTTGGTGTTTTTCAGCTGGAAAGTGCGGGGATGCGTGACCTGTTGCGCAAACTCAAGCCCTCGGAGTTTGAGGACCTGATCGCGGTTTTAGCCTTGTACCGTCCAGGCCCGATGGGCAGCGGTATGCTTGATGATTTTATTAAAAGGAAAAGGGGGGAGCTCACTTTCCAGTATGATCATCCCAAGTTGGAACCCATATTAAAAGAGACTTACGGCATCATTGTGTATCAAGAGCAGGTTATGAAGATTCCTGTGGCCCTGGCGGGATTTTCTTTGACGCAAGCGGATCATTTGCGGCGGGCCATGAGCAAGAAGATCCAATCGGTCATGGACAAGATGCGCAAGGATTTTGTCAGGGGTTGCCAAAAGCACAGTCAGATCAATGAACAGAAGGCCAATAAGCTATTTGACCTGATTGATTATTTTTCCGGATACGGTTTCAACCGGAGCCATTCAGCGGCTTATGCCTTGATCTCCTATCAGACGGCTTATTTGAAAGCCAATTATCCGGTGGAATTTATGTGCGCTATCTTGAACAGCGAGATGAATAACACGGACAAGCTTGTTGAGTATGTTAAGGAATCCGAGAAAATGGGCATAACCATATCGCCCCCGGATATCAATGAAAGCGTCAAAGAATTCATGGTGGTTGATGCAAAGCACATCCGTTATGGATTGCTGGCCATCAAGAACGTAGGCTCTAACGCTATTGATTCGATTGTTGAGAACAGGGCAACGGGCCAATACACATCCCTGGATGATGTGTGCGAGCGGGTTGATCTGCGGCAGGTTAATAAAAAGGTCTTGGAGAGCCTCATCAAAGCCGGGGCGATGCAAAGTTTTGAGGGATTCCGGTCCCAGCTTATGGCCTCGGTGGAAATGGCTATTGAAAAAGGCTCCAAGAAACAAAAGGAACGCGCCTCAGGCCAGTTTTCCTTCTTTGATATAGCCCCGGAAATGAGCGGTTTTAACAATGCGCCGATGTTTCCCTCGATCGGGGAATGGAAACAAAATCAGAAATTGGCCTATGAGAAAGAAGTGTTGGGGTTCTATGTGAGCGGACATCCCTTGGCGCATTACAAAGTTGAGATCACCGAGTTTACCGATACCTCCATCAAGGATCTCAGAAAAAAAGTGGATGGCGAAA
>JAGYNW010000022.1 GCA_018399915.1 Candidatus Omnitrophota bacterium | reverse complement strand
ACAAAAGATAGCTGCGGCGGTTGATGATGTCGGCAAAGTTCAGAATTTTATTGGTATTATTGAAGGTTCCGATGAAGATCCCAGGACTCATATTGCCTGATTTAGATACAAGATTGAATAGAAATTAAATACGATATCATTTTAATGTAAATTCCGAGGGGGATATTATGGGTAAGGAAAGGCTTCTTTTGATTATTGATGTTCAAAAGGATTTTTGTCCCGGAGGGGCCTTAGGTATTGAGAATGGTGATGAGATCGTGCCGGTGCTTAATGCATATATAGAACTTTTTATGACAAAAGGGTACCCTGTATTCGTCTCCCGGGACTGGCATCCTGATGAAACCCCTCATTTCAAATCATCCGGAGGAGATTGGCCTCATCATTGTGTGCGAGAAACCGCGGGCGCAGATTTTCATCCGGGGCTACAATTGCCTTCTCAGACGGTCATTTTATCTAAAGGTTTTGGGCAGGAAGATGGATATAGCGCGTTTGAGGGACAAGATGATAACGGAAAAAGATTAGAATCTCTATTGCGGACATATGGGGTCAGCGATTTGTTTGTTGGCGGGTTAGCAACAGATTATTGTGTGAAAAATACAGTGCTGGACGCGCTTGCCAGGGGATTTACGGTAAATCTTTTGCAGGATGGCGTTAGGGGGGTTGAGTTGCAACCGGGGGATACGGCCAAAGCCGTAGCGCAGATGCAGAAAGAAGGGGCGAAGTTATTAACTTTGGATCAGGTGAAAGGGGATTTCCGGTGAAGTCTACCAGGGCACGTACGCTAAGTGAAGGCATATTGTTCATGGATTTTTATCAACTTACCATGGCGCAGCTTTATTTTCGTCAAGGACTGCATGAGACACCGGCACAGTTTGATTATTTTTTCCGGAATTATCCGGATTATGGAAAACATCAGTCAGGATTTTGTGTTAACGCCGGTCTTAAAAGCCTCTATAACTGGATGCAAGAAGTTTCTTTTCAAAGTGAAGATATTCAGCATTTGCGAGCGCATAAAGATGCTAAAGGTAACTGTGTTTTTCAGGATGACTTTTTAAAATGGCTGCAGAAATATGCCACCTTCGATCGTTTATCGATTTGGGCCATTCCGGAAGGACGTCTTGTGCATCCCCAAACCCCGATCGTTATCGTGCGGGGTCCTTTAGGCGTAGCGCAACTACTGGAATCCTCTTTATTAAATCATTTGAATTACCAAACGCTCGTCGCGACAAAGGCGGCGCGGATACGTCAGGCAGGACAAGACCAGTTATTGATCGATTTTGGGATGCGCAGGGCTCAGTCCTGGGGGGCAAATGCCGGAACACGGGCCGCTATTATTGGTGGGGCGGACTTCTCATCCAATACAGGCGCTTCTTATGCTTTAGGATATCCTCCAAAAGGGACGCATGCTCACAGTATGGTACAGGCTTTTATCGCTTTAGGTAGATGTGAATTGGATGCCTTTGAAGCTTATGCCGGGGTTTATCCGGATGATTGCCTTTTGCTGGTTGATACTATCGATACTTTGCAAAGTGGTATCCCTAATGCCATTAAAGTGTTTCGGGATTTAAAAGAAAAAGGGCATCAACCTAAAGGTATTCGATTGGATTCCGGAGACCTTGCCTACTTGAGTGTTCAGGCCGCCAAGATGCTTAACGCCGAAGGTTTTGATGAAGTTTCGATTGTCTTGTCAAATCAGCTTGATGAACTTGTGCTTTGGCAGATTCTGAATCAGATCAGGGTTGAGGCACCCCGCAACGGCTTGGATGCGGATCATTTGATTAGCCGTCTTGTCTATGGTGTGGGGACAAGCCTGATGGTATCTAAAGGCGCGGGAGCCCTGGATGGGGTCTACAAATTGACCGGAATATACCAGGATGGGGAATGGAAACCCTCGTTGAAGCTCTCTGAATCCCCGGGTAAGATTATCAATCCCGGATTTAAGTATGTTTGGCGCATTTACGATCAGAGGCGTAAAGCGGTCATGGACTTAATGACATTTGAAGAAAAAGTGCCCTTTTCCGCCAACAAGCTTGAAGCCTTCCATCCGGTGGATCTGGATAAAAAACGTATTTTTTCTAAAAAAGAGATATCCTCTTATGAGTCTCTTTTGGTGCAGGTCACTGATCAGGGGCACTGTTGCTACGCGTGGCCACAGATAGAAGAAATACGCAAGAGACGACAACAGGACCTTGAAAAACTAGATGAGGGCGTAAAACGACTTATTAATCCCCACCTTTATCATGTGTCTTTGTCCGAGAAATTGGCTGATTTAAAAAAAGAGTTGATCGCAAAAGCTGGAAAAAGCACGAGGGATAAAAGAGAATGAATCGGAAATCCAGAATATATATCGGGACTTCCGGATGGCACTATGAACACTGGATCGGTCCTTTCTATCCGGAGAAAGTCCGTAAAAAAGATTTTTTGAATTATTATGTCAAACATTTGGGGTCAGTGGAGATCAATAATTCTTTTTACCGTATGCCTAAATCTTCGACCATGAAAGATTGGCATGACAGCACGCCGGATGATTTTCTTTTTACGATCAAGGCGAGCCGGTATATTACACACGTAAAGAAACTCAAAGATCCGCAAAAAGGAGTTGTGAATTTCATCAAAATTGCGAAAATGCTGAAAAAGAAGTTAGGCCCGATTCTCTTTCAGCTGCCTCCCGGATGGAAATGCAACAAGGAGCGCTTACGTTCTTTTCTTGAATTTCTTGATCCGGATTACGAGTATGTATTTGAATTCCGGAACCACGACTGGTTTAACGAGGATGTGTATTATCTTTTGAAGAAACACAAGTGTGCCTTTTGTCTCTATGAGCTGGAAGGTCAGATGACCCCCCAGATTGTTACTGCAGATAGTATTTATATACGTCTGCATGGACCGGGGAAAGCCTATGAAGGTTCGTATGATCAAAGAGGATTGAAAAGCTGGGCAGAGAAGATTGGAGCCTGGAGAAATGAAAATAAAACGGTATATATCTATTTTGATAATGATCAGGAGGGATATGCGATCAAAAATGCCTTGGAGTTAGAACATCTATTAGATACTTGAACGGCCTGAAGAGACTGGATGATTATAGCTGGATGAGAAACAGACAAGATCTGATTGTGTTATGAAAAATATGATTTGAAAAGGATTATGAGCTATGGTTTTACATAACCGCGATGTTGCTGAAATATTTGAGAAGATAGCCGGGATATTAGAATTCAAAGGCGCTAATCAGTTCAGGATCCGTGCCTATCAGAACGCGGCGCGAACTATCGGGAATCTTTCACGGAATGTCTCTGATCTGATCGCTGAGGATAAGGACCTGACGCAATATTCGGGCATAGGTAAGGATTTGGCCCAAAAGATTCAAGAGATTGTTGAAACGGGAAAATTGAAATTCTATGATGAGCTTCAGACCAGTATCCCGGAAGAGCTCAACAGGATCATGGGCATTCCCGGGTTAGGTGCTAAAAAAGTCAAGGCGATCTATGATCAGTTGCATATTGATAATATTGATGATTTAAAAAAAGCCGCCCATCAAAAGCAAATCCGTGATCTTAAGGGATTTGGTCCTAAGACCGAACAAAATATTATTGAAGGAATAGAAGAGGTCAAAGAAGGCCAGAAACGGATCAAATTAGCCATTGCTGAAGAATACGCCCGCCCTTTAATGGCCTATTTAAAAAAAGATAAAAACGTAAAGTCGATCGACTTGGCCGGCAGTTACCGACGGCAGGCTGAAACAATAGGCGATCTGGATATGCTCGCTGTCTGTAAAAACAGAGAGGCGATGATGAAACGTTTTGCCGCTTATGAAGAAGTGCAAAGAGTGGTTTCCCAGGGAAAAACCCGGTCAACCGTGATACTGCACTCAGGGCTTCAAGTAGATTTGCGTGTTGTGTCGCAGAAAAGTTTTGGTTCGGCCATGCATTATTTTACTGGTTCCAAGGCACATAATATAGCGGTCAGAAAGATTGCTTTAAAGATGAATCTGAAGATTAATGAATATGGAATTTTTAAAGGGAAAAAATACATTGCCGGCAAAACAGAAAAAGGTATTTACCGTACTCTGAAGATGGCTTATGTTGAACCTGAGTTACGTGAAAATCAGGGTGAGATCAAAGCCGCGCAAAAAGGGAAATTGCCGAAACTGATCACTTGGGATGATATGCAGGGTGATTTGCATACGCATACCAATGCCACGGATGGACATGACTCCTTGGAGAGAATGGTCGAGGCAGCTAAAAAGCAGGGCTATCAGTACATTGCAAACACGGATCATTCCCGGCATTTGAGCGTGGCCAACGGGTTGGATAAAAAACGATTACTTAAGCAAATTAAGCAAATTGATGCGCTTAATAAAAAAGAAAAAAATTTCACCATTTTGAAAGGTGTAGAGCTGGATATCCTGGAAGACGGGACGCTTGACCTTCCCGATAATATTTTGAAGCAATTGGATATTGTTGCTGCTGCTGTGCATTATAAATTCACCTTGTCCGAAAAACAACAAACAGAACGCATCATAAAAGCCATGGATAATCCGCATGTGAATATTATCGCGCATCCCACGGGCCGTTTGATTAATCAAAGAAAACCCTATGCCGTTGATATGCAGCGGATCTTGAAAGCTGCCAAAGACCGCGGATGTGTTATGGAATTAAACGCCCATCCTGACCGTCTGGATTTAAACGCGATCTATTGCAAGGCAGCCAGGGAAATGGGGGTCAAGATCGCGATCTCAACCGATTCGCACAGTGTTGATGGATTAGCGCTGATGCGTTACGGTATCGGGCAAGCACGCCGAGGATGGCTTGAAGCCAACGATGTGATCAATACGCATAGCGTCAGATCAGTAAAAACACTGCTTAAGCGGGCATGAAGGAGAAGAGAATCGTGTTAGAAAAAGCACAGAAGGTAGGCATCAATTTTGGAGCAACTTCGGGAGTGACTACGACGTTAGGCTTGATCGTCGGTTTGCATTCCTCAACGCAATCCCGGGTGGCTGTCATCGGCGGCATCATCACCATAGCCATCGCCGATGCCTTGTCCGACGCTTTCGGCATCCATCTTTCTGAAGAATCCCAGCAGCATAATTCCGACACTCATGTCTGGAAAGCGACATTATACACTTTTCTTTTTAAATTCTTTATAACTTTGACATTTTTGTTCCCGGTTTTGATTTTTGACATAACCCTGGCTATCGGCTTAAGTATCATCTGGGGCCTGCTGATTTTGTTATCATTGAGTTACCGCATCGGGAGAATCAAGAAGATAAATCCTATTGTGCCCATGCTGGAGCATATTTTATTGGCTGGCCTTGTAATCACTCTGAGTTATTATGTCGGCCGATGGGTCGCGCTTAAATTCAGCTAATGACAGGATCTCGATTAGTCAGCGAGAAATTGGTCCCCGGGAAAAAGGGAAGAATTGAAAAACGCAAAAAAAGTAGAAATAAGTGGTATTTTAAAGGGAAGACTCACTTTCGGCAGATTTTATAATATGTTATTATGATTAATATATCGTGTGATAAAAAGACATAGGAACAGATTTATTATGAAAATAAACGGAAGGCTCGGTGAGTGGATAAAAAAAGTCTTTTGGACCGGGATCGCCACGTTATTCCCGGTCTTCATTACTATTTATCTTCTTTATCTGATTTTTCAACTGGCCGATAATTTGGTCGGAAAACATATTCAAAGTTATCTTTTAGCTGAATATGATTTTACCATACCCGGTCTCGGGTTAATTGTACTTTTGTTTGTAATATTTGTGTTTGGGCTGTTTTCCCGGTTTGTGATGGGCCGTTGGCTATCGCTTCTTATCGATAAATTTTTTAAAAAAGTACCATTGGTCGCTCATATTTATCCTTCGGCTAAAAAATTATCCGGATTTCTTTTTTCTGAGGAATCGAAGAGTAAGCGTTTCAGGAAAGTGGTTCTAGTAGAATTTCCTACCCAGGGTTCGTGGTCGTTGGGATTTATTACCAATGAGAACTTTGACGACCTTGAGATCGATCTTCCGGAAAAATATGTCTGTGTTTTTGTGCCGCTGGCACCGACACCTTTTTCCGGGTTTGTTTATTGGGCCCCCAAAGAAAAGGTCAAAGAATTGAACATGGGAGTGGATAAAGCGGTTACATTTATTCTTTCAGGCGGGGTTGTTTCAAAATAATGGCATTGTCCGGTTATAATAAAAAAATCATATTCGGGTGGGCGTTTTCTGTCCTTCTGATCGCAGGGCTCGCGTGGGCCATTAAAAGCCAAAGTGATTTTACAATTGATACATTGAAGGAATGGATCAGGTCTTGGGGATTCTGGAGTCCTGTTTTTTTTATTCTGATCTTTCAAATCCGCATCGTTTTCTTTATTCCGATGAGTGTTATGGTAACCATAGCCGGTGTCCTTTGGGGATTGCCGGGTTTGATTTATGTCATCAGTGCTGTTTTTCTTTGTGCTAGCTTTGAGTTTTTGATTGCGCGGTATTTTTTTAGAGAAAAGATTGAACGTCGGCTAAAAGGTAAGGTTAAGAAGATCCGCGGAACTATCGAAAAGCATGGGTTTGTTTCGGTTGTGTTGGTCCGGGTCATCCCCAATATTATGTTTGATATGCAAAATATGATTTTAGCTGTGACCAAGGTCCGATATGGGGATTATATCGTTGCGACTTTGCTGGGAATGTTGCCGGCCTGCTTCATTTTGGTATTCGCGGGCGATTCTTTGAGCAGTTATATGCTTAAGTAAAAAATAATATGAATATTTTAATGATGACTAATACATATACGCCGATCGTGGGAGGCGTTGAGAAATCGATCAGCACCTTTTCGGAAAATCTCCGAAAAGAAGGGCATAAGGTGCTTATTGCGGCACCCGCCTTTAAGGATGCGCCCAAGAACGAAGGCTATGTGATCCGTTTGCCTGCTTTGCAAAAATTTAACCAGACCGACTTTTCCGTGAACCTGCCAGTGCCGGGCATCCTTTCTAAGATAATGAAGAGTTTTCATCCGGATATTGTGCACAGTCATCATCCGTTTTTAATGGGAGATCTGGCTCTGCGTTTGGCGCGTCAGTATGAATTGCCGCTGGTGTTTACCTATCACACGATGTTTGAACAGTACTTGCATTATCTGCCCGTGCACAATGAGCAGGTCAAACGTTTTGTTATCGGCCTGTCCTGCGGATACGCGAACTTGACAGACAGGGTTATTGTTCCCACGCAAAGTGTTTATGACGTATTGAAGGACAGAGAAGTCCGTACACCCTTAGCCATTATTCCGACAAGCATTGATGTCGCGGCTTATGCCAGGGGTGCAGGGCAGAACATCCGCGGGCGGTTTGATATCCCGGGATCAGCGTATTTGATCGGTCATGTGGGCCGGCTTGAGACAGAAAAGAACCTGGAATTCTTGTCCCGTACGGTTTCCTCTTTTTTGCAGTCACGCCAAGATGTGCATTTTTTAGTGGTTGGCAAAGGGTCGCTCACAAAAAAAATCAAGGCCCAATTTGATGCTGCTGGGGTCGGCGACAGGCTTCATTTGGCCGGTGTCCTGCAGGGGCAAGAATTGATTGACAGTTACCAGGCCATGGATGTTTTTTCATTTAGCTCGCATAGTGAAACACAGGGGATGGTGCTGGTTGAAGCGATGGCAGCCGGTGTTCCTGTTGTGGCTGTTGAGGCCCCTGGTGCGCGGGATGTAATCCGTAATGAACAAAACGGAAGGATCATCTCTGGTGATGATGAAAAGGCATTCTGTAAAGCCCTTACTTGGCATTATCAACTCTCAGAGGATCAAAAATATAAATTGCGTGAGCATACGCGGGACTCTGTGAAGAATTATTCTCATGAGAATTGCGTGCAAAGGTTATTGGAGTTGTATGAATCCGTGGAATTTCAGGCCCGGGCCACTAAACATGAAAATTCCGTATGGGGACATATTATGAACCGTGTCAAGACGGAATGGGAGCTGTTAAAGAATATTACCGGGGCATCTGAAAGCGCATTATCCGATAAACAAAAAAAATATGAGTAAAAAAGATATTAAAAAAGACGAAAGCTTATTTGTAAAGATCAAACGGTTTTTTAATAAGAATGAATGGTCTGTCCGTTTATTGAATTTAAAGCCTTCTGAGGTTTCCCGCAATAAGCCCGGTTTGATCATGATCCAGATCGACGGGTTTTCTCATAATCAACTTAAAAAAGCTCTTGATCAAGGCGAGATGCCGTTTTTGAAAAGGTTGATTTTTCAGCAGAATTATCAGCTTTATTCCCACTATCCGGGATTACCTACTGCGACTCCATCGGTTCAAGCCGAACTCTTTTATGGTGTCAAGCAGCCTTTGCCAGCCTTTGCGTATTATGATGAAAAGGCATCCGATGTGGCGGTTATGTATAAAGGGGAAGATGCTTCCAGGCTGCAGCGCTGGCTGGAAACACAGAATGAAGGATTGCTGAAGGGGGGCACTTCTTATTCGAATGTTTTTTCCGGCGGCGCCGATGAGTATCATTATTGCGCCGTTAATTTGCAGTGGTTCAACGTTTTGAAGAATGCCCGTCTTTTAAGGCAGATGCTTTTTTTTCTGGTGCATATTCTTGAGATCCTTTCTATCGGGGTTCTGATGGTTTGGGAGATTTTAATTTCTTTTGTAGATTTGATAAAAGGAATGCGTTTTGATAAGAATTTTTTAAAAGAATTAAAGTTCATTCCGACCCGGGCTTTGTTTTGTATTCTTTTGCGGGAAATGATTGTTATTGGTATCAAAATGGATATCGCCCGTGGATTCCCTGTTATTCACGCCAATTTTATCGGTTATGATGAACAGTCGCATCGGCGTGGCCCTTCTTCGCGGTTTGCCCATTGGACGTTGAAAGGGATTGATGGCGCCATAGAGCGTATTTACCGCGAGGCGCTTAATAGCTCCCGCAGGCATTATGATGTGTGGCTCTATTCGGATCATGGGCAGGAAGATACCCGTTCTTATTATATCGAAAAGGGGCAGAGCGTTCAAAGGGCTGTCGAGAAAGTTTTTAAGTCATTGGAGCCGGAATTTTTTAATGCTTCGGCAGAGAGTATTACGGGGGTGCGATATCAGAGACTACGTTATTTTAACAATCGATTTTTAAACAAAAAAATGTTAAAAGTGCCCGGGTTCAGGAAGCCTGCCACGCCGCCTAAATGGGTGGTCACGGCTATCGGACCTACGGGAAATATTTATGCCCCGGTACCGTTGACCTTTGAGCAGAAATGCACATTTGCCCGGAAATTAGTTGCCGAGGCCCGGATACCGTTGATAGCGGTTAATGAGATGAAAGCGGGGCAGGTTTGGATGTTCAGCGATGAGGGAGAGTATCGTTATCCTCAAGACGCTGTTAAGATTTTTGGCACGGAACACCCTTTTTTGGAGGATGTTACCAGGGATTTCTTATCATTAACTCAACATCCTTTTGCCGGAGAATTTACGATTTGTGGATGGTTCCACGGAAAGTTACCTTATACCTTTGCGGTTGAGAATGGTTCCCACGCTGGAGCCGGATATGAAGAAACGCATGCTTTTGCTTTGCTGCCTCTGGATGTGATGGCTCTGCCGGATGACAGGGCATATATACGGACCGCAGACTTGCGTCAAGCGGCAATAAATTATTTGAACCAGAACACGGATGATTTAGATAAAATTATTGCGGCCACCCCGGTTAAAGAAACCTGCGTGCGGCTGATGACTTACAATGTACATAGCTGCATCGGTTTAGATGGACATATTTCTCCAGAGCGGATAGCGCGCGTGATCGCCAGACATGAACCCGATATCGTGGCATTGCAGGAATTAGACATGAACCGTAAACGGACTGAACAGTCGGATCAGACGCATATTATTGCTGAGTATTTGAAAATGCATTATCATTTTCATGCAAATATCCGTGTGGGAGAAGAGCATTACGGAAATGCTATCTTAAGCCGGTATCCTTTGGATGTTGTTTTTGCCGGGAAATTGCCGATCTATAATGAACGGTTTTCCGAACTGCGAGGCGCTATTTGGGTGAAAATTATTATTGATGGCCAAGAATGGCAGATCATTAACACGCATTTTGGATTGGGAAGGCAGGAACGGATGGCTCAGGCTAGGGCCTTGGTGGGCCTGCAATGGCTGAAACATCCTGAGTGCCGTAGGCCTGTGGTAGTGTGTGGCGATTTTAATTCTTTGCCTGGCTCTCCTGTGAACGATTTGTTTGAAACAGTACTTAAGGACGCCAGCTGTGGTGAAAAAACACCTACTTGGATGAGCCGTTGTCTGATCAAGCAATTAGACCATATTTTTGCAAGCCCAGATATACAAACTATGAAGATATGGGTGCCGCGCACAGACCTGGATAAGGTGGCTTCCGATCATTTACCGTTGATCGCGGATTTGAAGCTTGGATAAAAGAGGTAAAGGGATATCCGGTTTTTTTAAAGAAAATTTGAAAATCATTTGATATTTTAAAGAATCGGCGTATAAAGACATAGAGTGCCTGAAGCGCTCCATTATAATTTATTAAATTTATTAACTTATAGTAGAAGGAATATTTATGAAAAAGACAATGTATGTTTTATTAGTTCTTTTGTTCGCAGCGGGATGTGGTTCTCCTGAGAATAAAGAAAAAACAGCGCCTCAAACCATGAGCACGCAATCCTCAAAGGCTGTCGCGCAAGGTGTCACATTTGACGCTGCGGTCAATAATCTTAATCAGGGCAAAGTGCAAGAGGCCATCATCCTTTTGGAGCAGCTTATCAAAGCAGACCCGCAGGATATCAGGCCCTATCCGCTTTTGGCCAACATCTATATCAGGGCCGGCAAATTGAAAGACGCACAGGCCCTTTTGGATTTGGGAACAAAAGTCCATCCGCAGAATGCGGACCTGTATTTTTTATTGACTCAGGTGCAGGATCAACTGGGTGACAAGGATGCGGCTATAAAATCTGTCAAAAAAAGTGTAGAGCTTTACCGGGCCAATAAAGATGAAGAAAATTTTCAAAAGGCTTTGGTTATTTATAGGGTCTTAAGTGAGTCGGAATCCATGAAATAAATGATGGCTTGAAGCCAGAATACGGAACGATTGCCATTTCAGGCAATAATGATTATAGTTATCGGATAGAAAGATTGTTGAGAAGGAGGTCATTTTTTGAGTTTTATCGACTATCTGATCTTTGCTTTTTATATGTGCGGTGTGATTGCGATTGGGTATTATCATTTTAAACGCAATAAAAATGCCGATGATTATTATGTGGGAAGCCGATCAGTTAAGCCCTGGCATGTCGGGCTTTCGATAGTGGCAACGGATGTCGGCGGGGGATTTTCTATCGGCCTTGGCGGTTTGGGATTTGTCATGGGTTTCTCCGGCAGCTGGCTTTTGTTCACGGGTTTGTTGGGCGCATGGCTTTCCGCTGTTTTTATTATCCCCAAGATTAAGCGATTGGACCAGGAGCATCATTTTTATACCTACCCGGATTTTTTGCGTTTGCGTTATGGTGGCAAAGTCGCGCTTTTAGCCGCGATTATTTCTGCCATTGGCTATATGGGCTTCACAGGCGCACAAATTCTAGCGGGCGCCAAGCTTTGTTCTGCCACATTGATCACCCAAACACCTTTTGGCCTGCCTATGACGCCATTGCATTTTTGTCTTTATGTCATCGCACTAATTACCATCCTTTATACAGTTATCGGCGGTTTGAAAGCTGTCATTTATACAGATACAGCCCAATGGATGATATTGCTTATCGGTCTGATCGTTTTTGCTATTCCCATATCGCTTTATAATATCGGTGGATGGTCTGTGTTGCGCAGTTCTTTGCCGGATAAGTTTTTTACACTGAATAATGTTGACTGGGTAACGTTTGTCAACTGGATGGTGACCATCATTCCGATCTGGCTGATTGCCATGACCCTGTATCAAAGGATGTATGCCTGCAAAGATGAGGCAGATGCGCGCAAAGCATGGTTTATCGCTGGCATTTTTGAATATCCTATCATGGCTTTTTCCGGAGTGTTTTTGGGCATGTGTTCTCGGGTATTTTTCCCCGAAGTGGAATCTGAGATGGGCCTGCCTTTATTGCTTAAGAATTATTTGCCGATCGGGATTACAGGGATCGTGATCGCTTCGTATTTTTCCGCTATCATGTCTACGGCCGATAGTTGTCTTATGGCATCCTCGGGAAATATTGTTAATGATATCCTGCAGCGGTATGTCTTTCCCAAGGCCCCGGACCGAAAGATCATGCAACTTTCCCAGCTGGTAACCTTATTGATCGGCCTTGCCGCGGTTATCATTGCCGCGCAGTTTGAGAAGGTCTTGGATGCTATCTTGTATGCCTATGGGTTTATGGTATCCGGATTGTTTGTGCCCACGCTTGGTGCGTATTTTTGGAAAAAAAGCACTGCGGCCGGCGCGTTCTGGGGAATGCTCGTCGGTGGAGGATGCACCTTGTTGTTGCAGTTGGAAGTGTTAAGATTGCCGGAATCGTGGGAGGCCTTGAAATTTAATCCTTGCCTTTATGGCATCCTTGCCTCGGCTGTTGTTTTTGTGACTCTGTGCCGACTCTTTCCGGATACCTCTTTCTCTGAAACTAAAGATTAAGACCCATCATCCCATTATCCGGATTATAAAGATCTAAAACTTTCTTTTAAGCGAAGATTGTCATGTTGTCCTGTAGGATTAGGCCGAAAGCAATATTGTGCCGAGCAATTTCAGATTTCACCTCCCGGGTTTTCTGCCAGCTGGATATCGGACTTTTGGTTCATCCCCAGAATCATCGGCAGGTTGGTCATGGGTGTTACATTCAAGATCAACGGGGTTACGCCTGAAATATTTACGTTCCGCAGGTCGATATCGTTGAGCGGCACACTAATCTTTTCGCTGCCGGCAGCGGTTTCAATATAAAGAAGGTCTTCGTTAAAATCGATACCCCCGACATTATCCGGTTTGTTTGCCTGAATGCTGGGTGCCGTTTTAGGCGTTGTGATTGTGGTCATGGCATTGTCCTGCGCATTGTTTAAAGGCTTCGGCGAATAGGGTGTCGAAGACTTTTGTGCCAGGGTCGTGGTTATCAGTGTCCGCAAGGTTTGGTCCACTATGCCTGTTTGTTCGGTAACATAATAATGCTGCAGGGCCTGGGTCAAAATTTGTAAATCTGTATTGAAAGGCGCGTATGGATTAAGCGCCCGAAGTATAATTTCGGATGCCGATCCGAGGCGTTCATCAAGGTGAAGGACCTCTCCGGATGAGGGGTTCGTCCTTCCGTCGGCAAATTCTAAAATACTGATGAGTTCATCCGTTGAAAATGATTGTTTGAGCTTGGTGCGATATTCGGTTACCGCCGGGTTTTTGTCGTTTAAAGATAAGTCCTGATTATGGCGGAATCCCTCCAGGGTTAAAGACGTGATGTCAGAGGAGGGAATGTCCTTGGGAGATTCTTGTGGGGTGTTTTCATTAATGTTTTCTGCGATTTGCCCTGGTGTCCACAGTAAGATCGTCGCGTATGTCATGGACATTAGTAAGCGCGTCAGAGATAATATCGGCCCGGCTTTTTGCGCATGTTTCTTCTCCTCAGCGATGGCTTCCTCCATCTTCAAATCCCGGTAAACACGGGTTTGATCTTTTCTGTCGAGAGCAGAGCGCGGTTCCAGCTGCAAGGTCTGACCGGGCCAAGCTGCGGACAGGCTTTGGTCGATCACTTCTGGACCCCACACTTCTTCGGCGGTCAATAAAGGAATAGTTTCCTGGATTTTGATAAAACCCGGCCACCGGCGGTCCATTTGTGATTCCCTCGTATCGCTTGTCTGCGCGTAATCATTCGTCGGTGCTCCCCGGGAAGAAAAGATAAAAGGATTTGTTTTTCCAAGATAATTAGCATCTGAAGTGGTTGTCCTGGCATCGATTGAATAGGCGTTGATGCCGGATGCCTCTAATTTTCGCTGGGCGATTCCGTTGTAACAGCTTTTTAGATGGATTCCGCGCACATTTTGAGCGCGCATAATTTGAACAAATTCTCCAAGCGGGATTCTGTATTCCTGGCCCTGTGGTCCAGCCCAAAACATATTATGTTGAGCGGAATAATGACCGTCATAAATGACGTATGACCCAGGGGTAATTGTATTAATACTGGTGCGGTCTGTGATTTTATAGGGTACATTTTCCATATTACACGCCAATTGGAGTGCGATGACGGTGATATCATTACGAAGTTCAAAATGAGCGATGTGCGTTATGGATCCCCGTCCTCTAAAACTTCGGGCGTAATTTCGTAATCGCATGGTTTCTTGGGCGATCTTTGTCGCGACAGAGGGATTATAGCCTCTTTTATTCCCTAGGTATTGTAAAACCGGGCTGTTAGTTGTCTGTAATTGTTGATTTAATGTATATTCATTCATTGGATGCAGCTGCATTTGGGAACGTTGGGCCTGCGTTCTTATTAATTGAGCCTCCCGGCTTCCGTCGCCACCTCCTATTACCATTCCGCCCATGAATCCCAAACGGGCACCTTCATAAGCCCGTCTGTTATACGCTTTGATAAAAGCGACTTTTTGTCTGGTTGATAATCGATTTTGAGTGAAAAAACTTTCAACTTCTTTGGCTGTCGCACCCCGGGCGGCATAATTTGCGGCAAATTCTTCTAAAGAAGCCGCGGATGCCGTCGCATGGAAACTTAATGGTTGATTGTTTAATAGATTTATGACATTAGACGGCGCAAAGGTTAAGTCCATACCGGTCAACATTCCTAGGCCTAACACAGTAGCGAAAATCACTTTTTGCGTTGTGGAGGCATTGTCTTCAGATAGAGGTTGGACTCGGGCCAGCTGATTGTCTATTAATGCGAATTGTGGGTCATTCAATGTTTGGGGATCAATTGAAACTGTGTTTTGTACAGGGGTTAGTTCAAAAGTTTGTCCATCATAATCAACACGGGGGAATCCCGAATCCATGTTGACGTCCCCGGTCTGATCTTGGATAGTTGGACGGTACCCCTCAGGAAAAAGGGCCTTGTTTTGGACAAGAACCATGGTATTTTTTTCAGTGTCGAAAACCGCTTCTGGCAAAGACATCTGAAGAGAGAAGGGCTGGCGTTGGGTTTTCGTTGTTTGATGCCATGTACGGAGGTTCGGTAAAATACGCGTGGCAAGACGTGATTCAGGTAGCCGTTCGGTTTGTTGAGAACTCAAAAGTTCGCGCACTTCCGCCAAGGATGTTCCTTGTGGAAATGTAATTGTAGCCGAGAGGTTGTCTGTGATCATGCCATTATCTGCGATAGACCCTTTTGAAAGCACATCGTAATCTATTAATGGGACGGTTCGGCTGCTATCAATTATACCCGCGGTTACACCAGGGGTCCCGTCAGCGGATAATATCAGGGGTTCCATCCCGTTTTTGGCCAAAATATTTGCCAGTGAGGTATCGATTTCAGCCATGTTCTGGCTGGCGGTCTCCTGGGGATTAACCAGAATACGGGTTTCGGTGCTAAAAAGTCTGTCTTGTGATAGAGCGGCTTGTGCGGCGCGTCCGGTTGTGGGGAATTCGCGGGTCGTGACCATGGCTGAATCCAGTTTGTCAAATCCGGCTCCGCCAGAGAAGTATTTGCGCGGAATAATATTTTGCGTTACCGGATCGTATTCTTCTTTGACGTAATTATAAACCCCGGCGCGAAACGCTTCCAAATACTGCTCATAAATTTTTTCTTTGACAGCTTTA